>JBDTVL010000123.1:0-6937 GCA_040007215.1 Flavitalea sp. | reverse complement strand
GTCGCTGAAAAAAGATATCGTTTACTACCGTTTACGTGTAACTGATAAGGACGGATCTGTAACACTCAGCAAGATCGTTCCGCTCTTATTCGGATCGGATGGATTGAGGCTAATCGCTGTTTCTCCGACCATTGCTTCGGATAATACAGTATTGACCATCGCTTCATCGGAAAAGGCCAGCGTACATTTTTCGCTCACCAGCGGCGAAGGAAAACTGATCAGGTCATTTACCAGGGTTATAGAAGAGGGTTCAACAGCTATTACCGTGAATGCCTATGGGCTGTCTGCCGGAATGTATTTTATCTCGGCTTATAGCGCTAATGGAAAATCAAATGTGATCAGGTTGGTAAAGAAATAAATGCAATAAACAGTTAAAGCAAAAAATTTCAATCTTCCTGAGATACCTGGAAATATTTCGGCGCGGTGTTTTATTTTTCCCGAGGGAAGATAGAAAGCCTGCATGGGCTAATGTTTTATTTAGCGTTTTGCAGAATTTTTTATATCCGCTTCGCAGAATATTGCAGTGTATAATCTATAGCTTATTTATGCCGCTCCTGAAATTTATGGTCAGGCTCCTATATTATTCAATGAGAGGAAATGATCCGTGTTAGCCGGGCTATTCGTTTTTTATAATCAGTCAGCGATAATTTTTCCTGTTTTATAAATGTATTGTCTTCCAGGCTGCCTGTAACGCTGTTCATTTCATCGGAGCTATTATAGGTCATCATTCTGAAAGGATTTTCATAATCTTTAGCGCGAGATGAATAAATGGACTCTACCATCCATTTTTTTGTTTGTACACTTTGCCTGAGCAGATCAGTAAAGTCCTGTTCGGAATATTTATGAAATGACATTCCGGTAATTATTTTAAGGGCCGCAAGAGCATTGGCCAGCTTTTCCTGCTGGTAGTTATCGGCCTGGCGCCTATAGAACAGATGAATATCTTCCCAGCTTTTTATTTTCCCTGTCCGTATTCTGTCCTGCAGTTTTTGCATTTCGGCTATACGGATCAGTTGACCGCCGATATTTTTCCATTCCGATAATACCGGGCGCGCGGGAAGGGTATTTTTCAGTTCGTCAAAAGAGCTGATGCCCGATGTTTCCATATAACTGGCCAGGCTAACCGCAGCATGGTAGCTGATCAGTTCTTTGAACAGTTGGTAACAGGCGGGTACTTTCAGCAGTATCGCTTTTCTTTTCGAATTTTCAAGGCCATTGGCAAGTATCTCCAGGGTAGCTAATAAAGGATCATCGTTTTCCAGTAAGCGCTTACCAATAGCCGATTCATCTTCTTCCTCTTCAAGAGGTCCATAGGATTTTAACCAGGCTTGTCCTGTCAGCGTTTCAAAAATATTCAGCGCCCCGATCATTTCATTGATGGTATCGGGCGCGAGAAAATCGGTTTCTATCAATTGTTTTTTATCGGTCCTTTTATCGCGGTCGGTATACTTCCAGGCATTGCGGGCAAGCGCATACATATTATACATAAACCAGTAACCCGGCATGATAGTGAGTGTATCTGCGCTAACGTTATTGCTGATCAGCGAAAAGGGCAGGGGTATATTCAGTTCGGAAGGATAATCGCCTTTGGCCAGTATGGCATAGGAAGCGAACTTCGAATTGTGTTTTAAGCTTACACACAAGCCGGGCCAGAAGCCTCGTCCGGCTTGTATTTCACCGTCAGGGCTTCGTGAATTATGATTCGATCCTATGGTGGCGCCTGCGGCGATATTCGTTTGCCCTGTCAGGAGGGCGGCGCAAAGAAAAGAATTGTTATGATGCTGTTCATGAAAAGGAAATATCAGCGAATTCAGCACTTCGCAGCAGGAGATGGTTGAATTATTGCCGAGATAGGAATTGATCAGCCGGGCGCCATATTTAAGTTGCGAATGCGAGGCCATAAAAAACCTGACCGCCTTCACCCCATAGAATATTCTACAGCCATAATCGATAATGCCATTAACCAGTTCGCAGCCTTCCCCGATCTGCGAGGTAGCTTCGGCAGAAGAATTGATAGTGAGGTTCTTTAATTTATTAGCGCCTTTCAGATAAGCGTCGCTGCCTATATTAACGTCTTTGAGGATCTTGCAATTCTTGATCACGGTCCTGTCGCCGATCACTCCGTAATATCCGCGGCGGGTATCAAATCTTTTAAGGGTGAATTCACGGAATTTGTTCTGCAACTTTTCGTCGTCTCTCGATTGCGTCCACAAATAAGCGTCGCCAGGTAACATACCGTCGAATGGAATGATTTTTCTTCCGCCGTTTTCATTACATACTTCCAGCCAGATGCGCAGGTTTTCCGATTCTCCTTCTTTCAGCGATCCATTGCCGAACTTGGCATAATCGGTAGTGGCCAGTTCATTTACGTTAACGATGATTACTTCGTTGCCCACGATATAATGAGAGATATAACTTACATTATCCACTACAACATTCTCGCCGAAATCGCAGCTGATAATAGTGCTGTTATATAATCCAACGGGTCTTCTCAGGTTTTTGAATTCCAGGTAAAAAGGTTCCAGTTTACCCACGCGTACCAGTCCAAAGAATTTGCAGTTATGCACCTGTTCGGGATTGAAAGCGTCGGATACGCGGATATTATTCCAGTCGTCGGAAGTGTTGCGGTTCCTGACCAGCGCTTCTATTTCATAAGCGGAGAGTCCACGGTAGCGGATACCATTATTGTTCTGTTGATTTCTGAGATAATATTCATCTTTTCCTTTGGGAAGATGGCCTTCAGGAATAAAATTATAACCTAGCGAGTTGACAGGATTTTTTTTGATCTGGTTCATGCGGTAATGCTTTCAGGGTTTATTCCACGGTTACGCTCTTGGCCAGGTTGCGTGGTTTGTCCACATCGCATCCTTTAGCTACGCCGATATGATAAGCGAGTAACTGAAGCGGGATGGTATTGAGCACAGGGGCAATCAGTTCATCGGCTTCAGGAACTTCTATTACATCATCGGCCATTTCCGCGATCACCTGGTCGCCGGCGGTAATGATGGCCAGCGCCCTGCCTTTACGCGCTTTGATTTCCTGGATATTACTGATGATCTTTTCGTGGTAAGCATCTTTTGTCGCTACGATAATAACCGGAAGATGTTCATCGACCAGTGCAATAGGCCCGTGTTTCATTTCTGCCGCAGGATAACCCTCTGCATGGATATAGGAGATCTCTTTCAGTTTGAGAGCGCCTTCCAGCGCTACCGGGAAATTGTATCCCCGTCCGAGGTACAGCGCATTGTTCGCGTCTTTATATTTAAGCGCCAGTTTCTGAATAAGGTCATTTGATTCCAGCATCGTGGTAGCTTTTGCTGGCAGTTCCTGCAGTTCATTCAGCAGGTGCATAAACCTTTGCTGCGTGATGGTCTTTTTTTCATAAGCAATTTTCAGGGCGATCATAATTAGTGTGACCAGTTGAGCAGTGAATGCCTTGGTGCTGGCAACGCCTATCTCCGGTCCGGCATGCGTGTAAGCGCCGGCGTCAGAGATCCTGGCAATGGAAGAACCCACTACGTTAACGATGCCGAAGATCAGCGCGCCCTGTTCTTTGGCGCGTTCTATAGCTACCAGCGTATCGGCAGTTTCTCCGCTTTGAGAAACCGCGAACAGCACATCCCCTTTATGAATAATAGGGTTCCGGTAACGGAATTCAGAGGCATATTCCACTTCCACCGGTATCCGGCATAATTCTTCTATGATATATTCTGCGATCAGACCTGCATGCCAACTGGTTCCGCAGGCAACGATGATAAAACGGTTGGCTCCTGTAAGCTGGTCCATGATCTTATCAATGCCGGCCATTCTTATCGTTCCTTCTTTAGCGTCCATTCGTCCACGAAGGCAATCGAAAATGGTAGCAGGCTGTTCAAATATTTCCTTCAGCATGAAATGATCAAAACCACCTTTTTCAATGGCCGCAAGCTCCAGATCTAGTTTTTGAATGAAGGGCGTGATCTTTTCATTACCGGGATTTTTCAGGATCAGCTCATCGGGTTTGATGATGGCCATTTCATAGTCGTTGACATACACGACTTCCTTGGTATATTCAATGATGGGCGAAGCATCGGAGGCCAGAAAATGTTCTCCTTTGCCGATGCCGATCACCAGGGGACTGCCTTTGCGGGCAGCAATAAGGGTGTCAGGATTGTCCTGGTCTATCAGGATTAACACATAGGCGCCTACCACGCGTTTAAGCGCAATACGCACCGCTTCTTCCAGCGCAACCTGGTTATTGACCTGTATGTCTTCTATGAATTTAAGCAACACTTCGGTATCGGTATCGCTGCTGAAGGAATATCCTTTATTAAGCAGTTCCTGTTTCAGCAGGGTATAGTTTTCGATGATGCCATTATGGATCATCGCCAGTTTGCCATTGGAAGAGATATGGGGATGCGCATTGCGGTCGCTGGGTTCGCCATGTGTTGCCCAGCGGGTATGCCCGATGCCAATATGAGAATGAAGTTCTTTACCTACCAGGCTTTCTTCCAGCCCGGCTACCTTTCCTTTCTTCTTATACACTTTCAGGCCTTTGTTCAGCAGGGCTACTCCAGAACTGTCGTAACCCCTATATTCCAGTCGTTTCAGCCCTTTAAGGATAACGGGATAGGCTTCTCTGTGTCCGATATAAGCAACGATTCCGCACATAATGTTTTATTGATGTTTAGTTAGCTTCAGGCTTCGAAAGTCTTGCAAATAAGTTGTTTTCCAAAATCCGTTGAGTTATCAAAGGCTAATTTTTCCAGCCTTTAAACGCAAAGAAACGTTAATTCGTATAGCCTGTAAACCCGGTAGCTATCAGAGCAGAACGCCTTGCATGAACATGAATGCCAGTGAAAAATAGATCAGTAAACCGGTAACGTCCACCAGGGTGGCCACAAAAGGGGCCGAGGAGGTTGCGGGATCGGCGCCTAATTTTTTCAGCGCTATTGGCAGCATGGATCCGGCTACGGTGCCCCATAATACCACGCCTATCAGCGAAAATCCTACGGTCATCCCGATCAGCCCGGTATGATTGCCATAGGTATGAAAGATGGAATTCCAGATCACGATACGGAAGAAACCGATAAAGCCTAATGTAGATCCGAGCAATAGGCCTGAAATCAGTTCTCTTCTTAACACCTTCCACCAGTCGGAAATGGTGATCTCGCCAACGGCCATTGCCTGGATGATCAGGGTGGAGGCCTGTGAGCCGCTATTACCGCCGCTGGAAATGATAAGGGGCACAAAAAGAGCAAGCACAACTGCTTTCGCTATCTCATCTTCAAAATAGCCCATAGCCGTTGCCGTTAGCATCTCGCCCAGGAATAGAACGATCAGCCAGATCACGCGTTTCTTAAAAAGTTTGAGTAGGGGCATTTCCAGGTAGGGTTCATCGAGGGCTTCGGTTCCGCCCATTTTCTGCATGTCTTCGCTGAATTCTTCATTGGCCACCCACAGAACATCATCGATGGTAACGATACCCAGCAGGATATTTTTATCGTCTACAACGGGTAGGGCTACCCGATTATTCATTCTGAATATCTGGTTGGCCACTTCCTGGTCGTCGGTTACCTTTAGCGTGATAAACCGGTTGTCGATCACTTCGCCAACTGCTTTCTGAGGGTCGGCCAGCAGGATCTCGCGGATCCTTATATCATCTACAAATTCGCCCTTATCATTCACCACATAGATCACATCGATGGTTTCGCTATGTTTACCTTCTTCGCGGATATGTTCGAGCACTTCGTTCATGGTCCAGTCTACCTGCACCGCTATATAATCCGGCGTCATCAGCCTTCCTACGCTGCCTTCGGGGAATCCCAGCAGCGACAGGGTGATCTTTCTTTCTTCCGGATCCAGCAGCCTGATGAGTTCTTTTACCACTTCGCTGGGCAGTTCTTCCAGGAAGGCAGTACGGTCATCCGCAGGCAGTTCATTAAGCAGTTCCGCAGTTTTATAGGGGGGAAGTTCCTGGATGATGGTTTTCTGGGTAGAGAGGTCGAGTATCTTGAACACGCTGGAAGCCCGGTGGATGCTCATATTACTGATGATCTTGGCCTCATATTCGGGAAATTCATCGATCAGCGACGCCACATCGCTGATGTTCTGATGGTTGAGAAATTCCCGTACGTCCAGAACATCTTCTTTTTCAAGGAGAGAGAGGAACTGTTCCTCCAGGTTAGCTTGTTCAGTTTCCGGTGTCATGGATCAAATTTACTACTTACCTGATTGCGGCGCCAGGGTAATGCAGTAATTAATCCGGTTAGCGGTAAAAACTAATGGATAACAGCTATTAAATAGCTATCTTAATTTTTTATGTACATCCGTTAAAAACAGTTCATCATGTTCATGATCGCGCCGTACCTGCGTATCCTCCCGGCAAAAAATATGGGGCAGGGCGTATTCACTACCGAAGATATCCCTGCAAAAAAAGTTATTGAAATCTCTCCCGTGCTGGTGATGAGCTACGACGAAAGAGTGGCGCTGGACAAGGTAAAACTGCACGATTATATTTTCGAATGGAATTCATCACAGAAACAATGCTGCGTGGCCTGGGGTTATGTTTCTATTTATAACCATTCTTACGAATCGAACTGTGAATACGAAATCAGGATACTCACCATGCGCCCTATTAAAAGCGGTGAGCAATTGTTCATCAACTACAATGGAACTTTCAATAATAAAAAACCGCTGTGGTTCGATGCGATATGATTAATCGCTGAACCTGCCGCCAGCGTTTATCCATGCAGTTATCTTATCCTTATCTTCCTGAACCAGTTGTCCGCCCTGCGGCATAAAACTTGGATTACCGTCAACAGCCCTGGCCTTGATACGGTCTTTGTTCGTTACAATATTACAATCAACGCTCCAGTCTTTTCCCCCACTCTGGTTGGATGAATTATGACAACTGCTGCAATTGATTTGCTCAAACAAATATTGTCCGCGTTTTACA
>JBDTVL010000122.1:0-6946 GCA_040007215.1 Flavitalea sp. | reverse complement strand
TGCTTGAAAAAAAGTACGGCGGCCTTACGATAAGCGGGAAGCGGTAGAACTGTTATGCAGCAGCAATTAAGCATTCGTCAGGGCTGTAAATTGGTTTCGTTACCCAGATCTGCAGTGATGTATAAAAAGAAAACCAGGGAGGATGATGCGTTGATCGCCGCTTTGCAGGAACTGGTCAATAAACATCCCGCCATCAGCTTCTGGAAGTGTTATTACCGCCTGAGACGATCGGGAGCAACGTGCAACCATAAACGATTGTACCGGGTCTACAAGCTGTTCCGGTTGAATGTGAGAAGAAGAATGAAGCGCAGGTTGCCAGCGCGTATTAAAGAGCCTTTATTGGTTCCTGAGGCGATTAATCGCGGCTGGAGCATGGACTTCATCAGCGACAGCCTGGTGGACGGCAGAAAGTTCCGGATGCACAATATTATTGATGATTATAACCGTGAATCGCTGGCTATCGAAGTGGACACATCCTTGCCATCGCTCAGAGTAATCAGGGTATTGCAGCAATTATTGGAACGCCGGGGCAAACCTGCTGCGATCAGGGTCGATAATGGACCGGAGTTTATCAGCGACAAACTGGGCCAGTGGTGCGAGGCGCATCAGATAAAATTATTATTTATCCAACCGGGAAAGCCGGTGCAAAATGCTTTTATAGAAAGAAACAATGGATCGATCAGGAGGGAATTATTAAATGCGTATTCGTTTTTCAGTTTGCAGGAAGTCAGGGCGATGGCCGAAGAGTGGCGACAGGATTACAACTGTCAAAGACCGCATCAATCGCTGGGTTTTGTACCGCCTGCTGAATATATTTAATCCGTTTCCCTAGAATTACTATTAACTTGAAAACTCTAAAGATCAATGGCTCAAAAATAAGGGGAGCTTACAACCGAAACTTGAATTCAGGTTCATATTATTAGTGTTTCTCATATAAAATTTCTTTACATGAGGTCTTTATCATGTAAAGAAAAATGTATTATTTTTGCATGATACGGGATTCATGTACAAAAACTTTCCATGACCAGAACCAACCAGTTTCTTCCTGAACATCCAGATAACGATCTTAAACCCCTCCCTCCTGAGCAAGCAGCAATAGAAACTATTAAGATTCTTCGACAGGTAAACAAATCTTCTATTGCTCTTGCAGAGCTTAAAGGCTTAGCGTATACTTTACCTAATGCTCAGATACTTTTAAACGCAGTAATTCTGAAAGAAGCCCGCGTAAGTTCGGAAATAGAAAATATTATTACCACACAGGACAAACTTTATCAGGCACTGTCAACTAAAGGAATGAATATAGATCCTGCTACTAAAGAAGTTCTTAGGTATCGTGAAGCCATGATTACCGGTGCCGAACTTATCAGCAAAAAGGGATTTCTGAATACTACCATGATTGTGCGAATACAAGAAGTGCTAGAAGAAAATAACGCAGGCCTCCGCAAATTACCAGGAACGGCTCTTAAAAATGCAGCAACTGGAGAGGTGATTTACACTCCCCCGGATGATCGAGATACAATATTGTCGTTAATGAAGAACCTGGAAGACTTTTTAAATGAACACGACGATATTTCGCCACTGATCAAACTTGCAGTACAACACTATCAATTCGAAAGCATCCACCCTTTTTATGATGGGAACGGTCGTACTGGAAGAATTATCAATGTATTGTATTTGATTCTACACGGGTTGTTAGCCATGCCTATATTATATCTGAGCGACTACATTATTAGTAATAAGGCTGATTATTACCGCTTGCTTCAAAAAGTAAGAACAACCGGGGAATGGGAAGAATGGATATTATTTATATTACAAGCAGTAGAAATAACCTCAAGGCAAACCATCGTGCAAATAAATGAGATCAACAGCTTGTTTATTCAAGCAGCAAATACCATCAAAACAAAAGCTGCTAATCTGTATAATAAAGAAATTTTAGAACTTCTATTTGAACAACCTTATTGTAAAATTGAATTGCTTGTTGATCGGTTTGACATTTCGAGGGTGACTGCTGCTAAATATTTAAAGGGATTGGAACATATCGGTTTACTGCAATCAAAAAAAGTATGGAAAGAAACTTTGTATATAAATACCGCGCTTTTTGAGTTGCTTAAAAAATGAAACACTAATTATTTAATTCAAGAATAGATAGGGCCAAACGGCAAGAGTTTCTGCTACTTTATCAGAATTGGATGTTTTAGATGAGCGACTAATTAAAGATCTTCATCGTCCGTCCATTTTTCAAAGAGATTGATAGTCTGGCTAATGGGTTGGTTCGCCTTTGTTAAGGGAAGAGTGTTTGTTTATGAAGTTCAAATTATAATAACATCATGGAACTTAAGGATGTGGAAATTTATAAACAGATTGATGAGATACTATGGCTAGAATGGGATCCGTTAGGAGTGAATTGTTTTGAAGAGGCAAGGGATGAGTATTACTCATACCTGCCAATGGTATTTGAACTCAAGAAACAAGATGCCGATGCGGTAACCATCGCTAAAGTATTGTATAGAATTACGGTTGAAAGAATGGGCTTGTTAGGTGATATGGGATACTGTTTGTCTATTGCGAACAAAATAATTGCAATTGAATAGGAAAGATGATAATATAATTCCTAAATTGCATCTTACATCTAATCGCCTTAGAATTCAGTGCAGGTACGGGTTTGGATATTTCAAGATTCATAGCGCCAATCATGCACCAGTTATCTTTTTGAAAACCTTTTCAATCCAAAACTTCAATAAAAAAGCCCATAAAACTTGCGTCTTATGAGCTTAGTGTAGCGGAACGGGGAGTTGAACCCCGGACCTCAGGGTTATAGGAATCCGCGTTTATGCGTAATGATTGATAATGGTTACTGATTTAGTGACATTTGTGGCATTTATTCATCGCTGCGCCATATTGCCAAACCGCCTGTAGCCATGGTAGAAGTCACTTATCTATTGGCCAGCTGACTTGAGAGTCTTTATTCTAAAATTGAGAAGTTTGTCCTTTTACCACGATAATAAAAATTCCCTGCTCGTTGATGTAGCCTTTTCTTAATGGAGTTTTATCCCTTTTCCCGGTAGTGTTAAATACTGCCGGTGATAATTTTGAAACAGGGTCTGAAAACACAAACGGAGAAAGAATACCATTTTCAAAAGCGCCTTCTACTGATGTTTTCGTTTTAAAGTCAATAAAGCCAAACTTATTTATTTCACCTCTAAGGTTGCGGAGAAAAGTGAGTTTGCCGCTATTGTACATTGGTCGTTTGCCACCAAACCGCAATACAAGATTTCCTTTTTCTGAAGATGGCTTGGCCACTCCAAATTTTTGTAAGAATTCATCTTTTGGTACAATTACACCCGTTGAATCCATTACATCTGTATACTTCAGGTCCTGAGAGTATAATCCATTCCCGAAATATTCAAAAAAACTCATTTGGGGAAATTTTTTGACGATGGTTCCCTTTTTATCAATATAGGCTATTCTAAAATCTGTGATGTCTTTAGGTTCCACCCTTGCTATTCCGCCATAAAAACTCGCCGGTTTTCTGCTGAACATAAATGGTATTACTTCTTTGCCGGTTTTATCGATAAAACCATATTTCATTTCCCCGAATTCATTCTTCTTTCCAACACAGGCCATTCCATCTGAAAAAGGTTCTGCTTCATCATAAACAGGTTTGGCAATCCATTCCTCCTTAATAGTCTTGTATCCTTTTTTATAATTTGGATCCGTAAAAACCCCGATCCCGTCTACAATATTGCTCAGGGCGCTTTTCAGGATATATTTTTGACCACTTTCACTAATTAATATAAAGCCTTGTTGCACATTAGCAGCAATGAATTTTCCGTCATCAGTCACTGACCATGTAGCATGATAATCTTCTGTAAGTATTTTCCCCTTCGAGTTGATTATATTATCAGGTGAACCCTTAATAGTAAAGAAGCCGCCATTGGTTTCTCCGGTATAAGAAGCGCTCATATGAGAAATTATGCCATAATTATTATTATAAGGCACTATGAAATTTCCATCTTTATCAATTAATGCATAAGCCATACCTTTTACTATTGCTGCTGCTCCATTATAAAAAGGAAAGATGTTATCTGCTTCTATTGTTTTTGCGCCTGGAGAAATATCGCCAGGTTTTAATGGCTGGGCAGTTGCTAAGAGGCTGATTAAACAGATAAGCAAGCCGGTGAAAAAAATCTTAATTGCTTGCATAAATTATAATTTTTGTTTTAAAAATCACTAAACTTTCTATTGCCTTCGGTAAAGTATGTCCAAATGTATAATAAACCGACAAATATTTCACTTAAAATCACCCAACTACTACTGATCAAAAAATATTATATCGGCTTTTTTTAATCTTTTTCATTTCAATCCTTAAAATGAAAAGACACTTCTGGTTGCATATAATTCCAAAAAAGGTAACAAGATCCCCATTAAAAAAGCCCATAAAACCTACGTCTTATGAGCTTAGTGTAGCGGAACGGGGAGTTGAACCCCGGACCTCAGGGTTATGAATCCTGCGCTCTAACCGCCTGAGCTATCCCGCCTTATAACAAAAATTTCCTATGGGAAACCTTCGAAATGGGCTGCAAAAATAGAACAATCATGTGGAAATCTGAAATCGATTTTAGGGTTATTTCTGCTCTCCTGACCGTTGAATTAAAAGCTTTATATCTATAAAGATATGCGTGGCTGTTTCCGTAAAAAATACCTGATTTCGTCTCGCAATAACAGTAATAATCAGAAAGCAGCAAAAAGCGCTCCTCCGCCTGATATCCGCATCTATCCGATCTCCGCATTTGCCGCAGCCGCAGGCTTTCTTTCTTCCGGCAACTCTCCGCCACGTGTTTACGGTGCAGCACGCCCCAGGCATGCAGCTCCATGATCACCTTATCCAGCGAATCGCTGTATTCCGTTAATTGGTACTCTGTAGTACGCGCCTTTTTTCGCTGCGCCTGCTATCAGTCCGATAACAATGCCCTGATGAGGTCCGTAAGCAGGCAGAATGTCCTGGCATAACCTATACATCATCCTGCCAGGAAATTTAAAAGACCATTAAGGAAGCCAATTGCAACAGGTAAAAGACAGCAGTCATGTCTTTTACCTGTTTTTATTTTAGCAGGGGTTCCTAATACACGGATGGAAACCTTTATTTCCAAAAGCCATCAATACCCTGCAGGTTGGTAAGCTGATCATCAGCGCTGTTGGACAGATCATCGATGTTTTTTCAAACTGAAGCGGGTTCTTCCAGTAAAATTTCTTCCGCCAGATCATTATTCTTCCTTAAACATACCTTGCTGACTGTTAGTTTTCCTATGACGCTTTACCTTCCCGATATTCCGGTTGCAGAAAGACAATACTATCTTCAGCATGTGGTTGCTCCGCGGCCAATATGTTTTGCGGCTACCGTCGATAAGCAGGGAACTGTTAACCTCAGCCCTTTTAGTTTCTTTAATCTTTTTTCTGCTAATCCACCCGTGGTCATCTTTTCTCCATCAAGACGCGTGCGCGATAACACCACCAAACATACGCTGCAGAATATACTGGAAGTTCCGGAAGTGACCATCAATATCGTTACCTGGGATATGGTTCAGCAAACCTCGCTGGCCAGTTGCGAATATCCAAAAGGGACAGATGAATTTGTAAAAGCAGGGTTCTCTAAAAAATCCGCAACTATTGTGAAGCCTCCGCTGGTTAAGGAAAGTAAAGTGAGCATGGAATGCATGGTCAAGGAAGTGAAGTCGCTGGGCGAAGAAGGCGGCGCCGGTCAGCTTGTGATCTGCGAAATCGTATACCTGCACATTAATGATGAACTGCTCTCTCCCGATAAAAAGTTCGATCAGCGGAAACTGGAGCTGGCGGCACGTTTAGGGGGCGACTGGTATGCGAAGATCTCTGCCGGCAATTTGTTTACTGTAGAAAAACCGAATCTGAAAAATGGTATCGGTATAGATGCCCTGCCCGCTAACCTGCGCAACAGCACCGTACTAAGCGGTAATGACCTGGGTCGG
Organism: Flavitalea sp.; assembly: GCA_040007215.1. Lineage (GTDB taxonomy): Bacteria > Bacteroidota > Bacteroidia > Chitinophagales > Chitinophagaceae > Flavitalea. Next base: position 944 of record JBDTVL010000122.1, on the reverse strand, counting down.
CTGGCGAATGTTCCGGTAATGCCTTCGGCAGATATTTTATTTAAGGATGAAAAGGTAAATGCTATACTGCTTAATGACCAGCGGCAGGAAGGGATAAGACATCTGCACAGCTATATTAAGGAACTGCTGAAACAAGGAAATGTTGCGCTGGCATGGCAGGTTGCCCTGCTGACAGAAAATTGCTGAACGAAAAGTGGATTACCTGCAACTTCTATTATTTCGGTTGTTTATGTCTGATATACTATTGACTTATCTGATGTAATGAAGCAATGGCGCTATTACCAGCGCATAAATCTTATATGCTGTTGCATAAGCCTGGTAGAATAATAATGTAAATATTCGATATACCATTTCCTGTACGAGTATACTATTATAGGTTATGGAAGCAGATCGAATCTTGAATAAAGGAAAATGCCATTCTTCCAGGGAACGTATACAATAAAATGATCGGCAGTCATCTCTTTTAGCCGGTAGGTTAATGGGTTGTATTCATAATCCAGGAATTGCATATATACACCCGCTCCATCCGAACCTACGCTGAAACTCCTGTTTAAAACAGCGTCAGTTAGACCCGGCATCACAATGGCATTCTGGGCTATATCCACTGTAAGATTACTATGAAAAGTATTGGTATCATCTTTAAGATAACCGCTCACATACCCCCATAAATTGGTTTCTGATTTCACTTCTGCATCATCTTCCACATAATCAATAGCAGTATCGGTATAAAAAGCTTTCAGACGGAAATCTTTATCTATTAAAAAATCTTTGAAATCATGGGCTTCCTCAACATGCGATTCGGCTTGTTCGAGGCTAAGCTCTTTTTTACAGCCCGACAGGAAAATAAGGACTAATAGAGAGGCAAAAGAAATGCGGATCAGTTTCATAGACACGTGATTAGGTAAGGATTATCTCACGCCCTTAAAACGACCAGCCTGACTGAT
>JBDTVL010000121.1:0-6976 GCA_040007215.1 Flavitalea sp. | reverse complement strand
TCTCTTTTAAAGAAACGGCCTTTAAATAAAATTTACTTTAATAATTATTTCACTGCGGCGGCGCCTGCGAGGGCTACGGCATGATCATTTTCTACAGAGCTACCCGATACGCCAATAGCGCCTATCGGTTCGCCGGCCGCATTCTTAATAAATACGCCTCCGGGGAAAGTGATCAGTCCACCATTAGAATGTTCAATATTATACAGCGATCCGCCCGGCTGTACCAGGGGAGTCAACACTGCGGTATCCATGGTAAACCATGCGGCAGTTTTTGCTTTCTTAAAAGAAATATCTACAGAGCCGATCCAGGCGCCGTCCATGCGCACAAAGGCAACAGGATTGCTTCCTGCATCTACCACGCAGATATTCATTTTCGTATCTATTTCTGCTGCTTTCTTTTTTGCGGCTTCTATGGCAGCCTGGGCCTGAACTAATGTAATATTCATATTTATGTTTATTTAATAGCTAATAATTCTTAGAAAGTATCGAAGATACCAAAAGTAGGCAGACATAAATGAAAAGCATCTCATTTTAAGGAGAAATGCGTTTAAAGATTTTCCCAAACTTATTATTAAACGGGGGGTTGAATGCGGGGGTCTTATAACCGAATCGGTATTCAATGCAAAAAATGTACAATGCAGTATTGCATTTAAGTCAGTCCAATTTTTTCTGATGACTAAATAGATCAAGCTGAATTACTGTTGAAATGCTAACAGCTCTTTGTTTGGCCAGCAATGCTTTTTCGCCTTCAAACAACTCATCCACAGTAGTTTTAAATAATCCTACCCAGGTTGTAAAATGTTCTTCTTTTAGATTAAACATCCGGTGCAACCTCTGGTGAGCTTTCATTGGATTGCCAGAGTAGGCCCCAGTATAAAAAAGCGTGTTCTCCCAAAAATCGAACATAAGAGGTAAATGTTTTTCCCAGTTCACTTTTGCCACATCAGTAAAAATTGGTCCGATAAGAGGGTCGGCTTTCACTTTCAGGTAAAAACCCGATATCAGCGCCTCTATGTCCGACCTTGTCTGAATGTCTTTTTTCATAGCCTATTTATTTATAATAAAAGCTGATGAATCTCTTTGAGCATTTCTTCTGAGCAACGTTGCTGTATCATGGGGAATAATACACGTTCTTCTTTTCTTATATGAAGCTCCAGTTTTCGGCCCAAATCGTCCATCGCTTCAGCCGGATCATCAGCATCAGAAAGGGAAAGAAATCCTACAGTTAAAGCCTGGTGTTCCATTACGATTTCCAGCGCCAGATGCTGAATATCTTCATACCAACCTCTCACCATGTCTAGCATAGCTTCCTCTTTACGGAAATGTTCCTGAATATCCGTCCGAAACATATTACTGGCATAAATCACTTTAGCGGCAGGATCTTCAGGCAATCCTTTATATGCAGGCGAATCTTTTTTTAATAGCTGCGCCAGAATTAAAGAATTATGATGTTCCCTGGATAATGACGCCAGCGCTTCATGTCTTTTCACGATTATAAATCTTTTTTATTGAATTTTCTCAGAGATAACCATACCGGAACTATTATCCAAAGAAGCAATATCAGTAAAGCCAGTGTAAGTCCGGTCTGCGTTCCGAAAAAATCTCTGAATATAGCGCCGGTATATCCCATCAACGCCGAAATGTCCATTTTCAGTAAAATTAAAATCCTGCTTAAATCAATAGGATTAAAAGCGCTCAGGCCTACCATTACCTTCTCCATGGGATAATCTTCAAACTGGAAAAGAATGAACAATACCAGTCCATCAAACAAAAGTGAAAAATAAATCCATAACAGAATGGCAATGCCAATACCCTTTGCCTTATCTCTCGTGGTAACTGCGGCGAGCATAGCGATAGCTACAAATATGACGGACAATACCAGGCCCATTCCAATCATAATAAACCCGGTATCTGAGCCTGCATATATGATGATAGGGATCCCTACGCCTGCAAAGAAAGCCAGCGAAAGAGATGCCGACAAACCGGTAAAAAGACTTAACCAGATATTTCTTCTTTTTAGAGGCTGGCTCACCAGTAATTCAATAAACTCAGCGCTATTGTACATATAAATAGTAGAGAAAATGATAGACACCAGCGGTACAATGATGAGGGAGATATTCAATAAACTGAGCAATCCCTTCGATGTATTGTCTTCCAGGTTAAATACGCTCAGGGTGATCGCCAGCAAAAAAGCGGTATAACTTAGCGCAATTTTATTCCGGAGAATATCGGTCATTACATATTTGATGATCTTTGTCATTGGCCATTTTTTATCATATAGGCGGCAATTGCTCTTGACAATTTCTGTTCGCCAGTATCTTTGCGAAGCTGCTCCAAACTGTTATGAAAAACGAGATGTCCGTCCTGCATATACATTACCTGTGTTATCAAATCGTCCAGTTCGCTAAGAATATGCGAGGTTATAAAAATAAGTTTACCCTTCGTTTTCTCCGTCACAATTTTATCCTTCAGTATTTCTGATGCTACTGGATCAAGGCCGGCTGTGGGTTCGTCCAGAATAAGGGCCTGCGGGTTAAACAGAAAGGCCAGCGCCGCGCTTACTTTTTGCATGGTGCCTCCGGATAATGTTCTCATACGTTTATGCAACATACCCTTAAGATCAAAAGCATTTACCAGATCTTCATCCAACCTGTCTCTTTTTCTGTTTTTCCTGATATCTTTCATCATATCCAACACCTGCCCTATCGTCATATTATCCGGGTATTTTCCGGTCTGAGGCATGTATCCTATATGTTCGCGATATAACCAGTCATGCAAAATATTCTGACCATTAAATGTAATAAATCCGCTGTCGGGCGTTACCATTCCCAGGATGCTTTTAATCAGCGTTGTTTTACCGCTGCCATTTGGACCGATTAAGGCGATACAATTACCGCTGGCACAAGTAACAGATACGCTATCGAGCGCTTTTAATTTACCAAATTGCTTGGTTACATTATTTGCGATTATCATAATTTCAAAGGCTTCATATATGGATAATCATCTTTCAGGTTTTCAGGAGTAATACTTGGCAATATCTTCTCTGTCTTGTCCAAAAGCGATGTAATAAAACTTCTAAACAACATCATGGAGGAAGGATTCTTTTCAACGATCATCGAAAATAAACTTATCGGATGATATGGAATATCGCCAATATGGTCCTTTTTCAGGTCATAGCCCTCGTACCTATCCCAATAATTATAATTAAAGCTGTTTAGCGTCAGAGATCCGTTTGTAGCGACATCGAAAGTGTTAGACAGAAAATTATTCCGCGTTATTATATTATCCATGCAACTGGCCTGAATCTTCATCGCCCAACCATTACTTTTAAACTCATTTCTTTCTACTTGTATCCGGGTAGCTCCTTCCATGAAAATAGCGCTCGTATTATTAATAAACTTATTGCCATTAACATAGCTATCAGAAATTTCCTTTAATAGTAATCCAAATGCCCCATCACCCCAGTTATCTTCAAAGAAATTATTAAACATTTTTACCCCGTGGGTAAACATAACAGCCACTCCGGCCCCATTATTCTGAAATACATTGGAAATATAAGCGTCATTATGCGAAAACATAAAATGCAACCCATATCTCAAATTATGCGTTGACATATTCCTCCAGATAATTGAATTGGTGACGAACTCAAAATAGATGCCATCGCGTTGGCCGGAAATAGTATTGCCGATAATCTGCATACTGTCACTTTTCCAGCAATGAATACCATTACCGCTTTTCTGTTCGGTTAAGTAAGCGGATTTGATCTGATTATTTTCTATCCTGCAATTAATGCCAGACTGCACATAGATGCCAAAAAAAGCATCTGCCAGAATATTGCCTTCTATTGTCACATCACGGCAGTTGTAAATTTTAATTCCGGCAATATCTTCCATGCTGGACACTCCGGTATGAACAAGTTTAAATCCTTTTATAGTAACTCCATTTGCCTTTACAGAAACAATTTCGTATCGATGATCTCCATCCAGCTCTGGAAAATTATTTCCTAAAAGAGTAATGGATTTATTTACGACAATATTTTTTTCATGATATATCCCCGCATCAACCCATACGGTATCTCCATTATCGGTTGCATTCAGCGCTTGCTGGATAGATTCAAAAGGTTGGCCTTTCCCTACTTTTAATACCCTGCCCTGGCAAGTAAAAAATACTAGCAGCATCCAACCGAGGGTGAGCAGTTTTCTTCTCATGGTTTATATAATTCATTCCAATGCAGAGAAGTTCCTTTATGCCTATTCATTACAGCCTTCAAACTACTGTCATTACTAAAAGCAGAAACATTGCCTCCCATCGGACTCTTTAGTTCTTCGCTTTTAAACAAAAAAGACTCTCTCGCTTTTATAAAAGAATGATTATTATCAAAGTCAACTAAATATATTTCCTTCAGCGTGGAGCGGTCAAAACTTCCTTCCTGCAAAAATGATAAAAGACAGTGCGTATCATCATACTTAAAAACTTTTCCTTTTTTGGTAATTATCTCAGCCCCAAACCTGGGATCGCTGACTATCATCTTACAAAAAGAACAACTGTCTTTTCCAACAATGATTGGCTCAGGCGAAGTTTTACAGGCGCTAACAGATAAAAAAAACAGTGCGGCAACTGAACCTTTAAAATATTCCTCCAACATCGGCTTTTTCTTATAGGTGCGCCATTCCATTATCACCAATGCCAGCAGAATAAATCCTACTCCAATAAATAACCATCCACCAATATCCGGGATAGAATAAGCGCCGAAATTGAGCAGTTGTTTATATCCAATTAAAGGAGGTTGATAGGCCATGCCCGGAACTATAATTGCCGCATCAGGATTAAGGTTATGACCATAATTGAATTCCCATTTCCAGAAATCAATCATAGCAATAATCCCAAATACCACAAATAGAGAAAATAAAATATTCAGCCACCTTCTGTTACCCAGAAGGCCCACCAGCACGCAGGCTATTGCAAAAATAATGATACAATAGGGCAATATTGTAAATTCAATAAAGTCTTCGCTATGCAAAGTTTTCATTCCTATATAATGATTCAGGCCATTGATAATATCAACATTACCTCTAAGCCCCGAAGCATGTATGGTAAGGCTAAGTCCTTCCGGATATTGCGGGGCGCTTAATTCTATTCGCCAGATTGGCACGAAAATCACAATTACCAACGCTATGGCCGCTACAATGAGTAAAAGCCTGTTGGTACCGCTCAATTTATTGTTCATGCTGAATTTATGAGGTAATAAAAAAGAGAAGCTTTCTACAATCCATTTATTTTGTCGCCGGAGGCAAAAGAACCCCGTCTACAACATGTATGATTCCATTAGAAGCCGGAATAGAAGCTACAATAATAGCGCTGCCGTTTAGCATTACTTTACCTTCTTTTATACTTATGGTAACATTATCGCCATTGACCATTCCTAAAACCTGGCCATCGGTGAAACTTTCCGCTTTCATAGCCGATAAGGCGACATGATATTGCAATATATTCTGCAGGGCTTCCTTTTTATCGGCTTTCATAAGGTCGTCCAGAACTCCTGCCGGAAGTTTATCAAATGCCGCATTTGTTGGCGCAAACACAGTAAATGGTCCGGCATTCGCTAAAGAGGTAACAAGATCCGCCTGCTTTAAAGCTTTTACCAGCGTTGTATGATCTTTTGATGATACAGCAACTTTAACAACATCTTTTGCCGAAGCATCATCCTGAACATTTTCCTGACCTCCGGGAGCAATGGCGTCAGAAACTTCTGCTTCAGCTTTGGACCTTGTTTCTGAAGCATTGTTACACGCAGCAATAGAAGATAGTAATAGAATAGCTAAAATTGTTTTAAAACATTTCATAAATACAATATTTGGAGGGCATAAATATTATAATAACCATATTCCACTACCATAATGTCAGCCCCTGTAATTTTACTTAGTTGAAGAAGAATCGGCGGCGGGCAAATTTTTACCGGTGCTGAATAACAATGGAACGCTGCTTCCTGCAGGCGATACTCTAACATACCCCTGCATTTCCTGGTGTAACGCGCTGCAAAAATCAGTACAATAAAAAGGGTAGATTCCGGGTTTCTCCGGTATCCACTTTAACGTTTGTGTTTCACCTGGCATGATTAATAATTCGCCATTCAGAGCGCCCTTAATCGCAAATCCATGAGGAACATCCCAATCCTGTTCCAGATTGGTTACATGCCAATAAACCTCATCGCCAACTCTAATGCCTTCAATATTATCGGGAGTAAGATGCGACCGTATCGCCGTCATACTTATATCTACCCGTTTGTCCTTCCTCACCACCTTAGTTTCGGATTCTCCTTTTGCCGCATAGGCATTAGCATTTTCTTCAATTTTATAAAACTTAACCGAATTATTCTTTATTACATCTGCAGCAACCGCCTGTGCATAATGTGGCTCTCCAATAGTAGGAAAATCCAAAATTAATTTCATTTTATCGCCGCTAATATCAAATAACTGGGCGCTCTGCGCCAATTCGGGGCCCGTTGGCAAATAACGGTCTTTGGTAATTTTATTATATACAATTACATACTTACCATTCGGTTTTTTAGTGTCGCCGCCAGGAATGCACAAATGTCCGGGTGAATAGTAGGTTGGCGCACGATCAAGAATTTTCAAATCTTTTATATTCCATTTTACAATTTCTGAAGAAACAAAAAAGGTAGTGATAGCATTACCTCTTCCATCAAATTCTGTATGCAATGGACCGAGACCCGGCTTTTTAACTTCGCCATATAAGGCTGATTCATATTTAATAACCGGTATTCCTTCAAAATCTCCAATAAAATCTTTAGCGGCTATGGCTTTCTGAAGTTTATCAAAACTGAAAACAGGTATGAGCGCTGCCAATTTACCGCTACCAACTATATATTCGCCTGTAGGGTCCACGTCGCAACCATGCGGAGATTTTGGACAAGGAATGAAATAACAAATATCTTTCAGTTCTTTTGTATCAAGCA
>JBDTVL010000120.1:0-6983 GCA_040007215.1 Flavitalea sp. | reverse complement strand
AAGGCGTATGAATCAAACTGAGCATGTTACCCATTCGGCGGCCGTCTTTGTAACCATTAATAAAAAACCAGTGCGCGCAAGCAAAGCTGATGCTCTTTTCTTTGTGGCCTGGATAGATAATATTTTAAAAAATATAGCCGTTGCAGGAAAATGGAACCATTATTTTACGCATGACCTCCCCGCCGTCCAGGAACGTTATCTCCATGCGAGAAATATATATAAAGCTATTGCTTCAGAATCATACAATGAATAAACTCAGATAAGAAACAATGTTTAAAATTATTATATCATTTTTTATTATTAATGTTTTATTGCATAGCTCTTCATCGTATGCGGCTAGCGCAGAGAAACAGCCTATCCTTATTCTTGGTTCGCCTGGTCGTTTTGATACCTATACAGGAGAGATCCTGAAAGCGGAAGGATTTAATGAATTTGTTATTGGTTCCATCGCCGATCCTCAAATCTCATTGTCCTATTTGAAGCGGTATAATATGGTCATCATAACGGAAACCCCCATTACAGATCGTCAGACAATAATATTTTCGGCGTATGTTCAGGCAGGCGGAAACCTGGTGGCCTTCAGGCCCGATAAAAAGCTTTTGCCCATTTTAGGGATTCAAGATGAAAAAGAAATGATCAGCAGCGCATATATCGCTATAGATGCTGCTTCGGCCATTGGTAAAGGACTTATTGCTGATCCGCTGCAATTTCATGGCGAGGCCGATGCTTACCTTTTGAAAGGCGCTAAGAAAGTCGCTTCTATTTACAAGAAAGGCGATGATCGTATTCAATATCCTGCTGTATCGGTAAATGAGTATGGGCGTGGACGTACGATAACTTTTGCCTATAACCTTCCTGAGAGCATCTCACTTACCCGTCAGGGAAACCCTCTTTTTGCGGGGCAGGAAAAGGATAGTATTACAGGACTTCGCGCTATGGATCTTTTTACCTACGGTTGGGTAGACACTTCAAAAAATACGTTCAACCAGGCTGATGAACAGATGCGTTTATTATCCCATTGCATTGAATGGATAAGCAGTTTCAGCGCCCCATTACCAAGGTTCTGGTATTTCCCTGATACGCTGCAATGCCTGGTGATGCTTAATAATGATGGTGAGAATAGTATTGAAAAGGAATTCGAACCTCAGTTCGCCGATATTGAAGCAAAGGGCGCGAAGATGACTTTATATATCCTGGAAACTGATAAGGTATCTAAAACTGCCACGGATTCCTGGGCAAAAAGAGGACATGAGATTTCAGGACATCCGGATGATACGGAAAATGCCACGCACCCCGATTGGTTAAATATGAATACGGCCATCAATACAAAATTGGCGGAACTGAAAAGCAGATTTGATATTCCGCGAATGAGTACCATCGTTAATCACTGGTTTGTATGGTGCGGAAATAACGAAAATGGAAAACAGGATTTTACCGCGCAGGCAAAAATCGAAGCGTCTAAAAAAATTGGAATGGATATCAATTACGCGCACTACGATAATGGTTCAAACCAGTTTCGTTTCCTGGGTCCACTGGGAAATGAGCAGGGTAATTATACAGGAAGCGGGCTACCGTTAAAATTTGCCGACGAAAATGGTAAACTAGTAGATATTTACCAGGCGCTGAATAATGTATATGATCAGCAATACATGGAGAATAAAGATTCCCTTGGATTTTTCAATTGCTTTAAAGGATTAATGGACAGAAGCCTTAATGGCAGCGCCTATTCTTATATCACTTTAAAGTGCCATAATAATGAATATTTCTTCTCCAAAGTTCCGCTGTCAAGAATGCTGGATTATGCAAATGAAAAAGGTATTCCGGTATGGACCTGCGCTAAAATACTTGATTTCTTAAAAGCTAAGGATGAAGCCAGCTTCAAAAATATTAGCTGGTCTGCTGATAAATTATCATTCAATATACATTCATCGCTAACACATTCCAATGGAATTACCTGTATGATCCCTTATCGATTTAATGGTAAAGAGATAAGGGAAATAGCAGTAGGAGGGTTAAAAAGCGCTTATTCCATCAAAAATATTAAAGGCTCAGATTATGCCTTTTTAACTATAAAACCAGGATATGATTACCAAATGACCGTAAAGTATGCTCATTAAACTTCAGGTTGGCCAATAGCCTGCCGGAAGAAAACGGAGTATCATTATAAAAAATAAGAAATTAATAGTTCCTCTTATGATACAAGAAAGGATTGATGAAAAGATTTTTTTTGAGGAAATTAAAAGCCAGCTTTATGTGGCTGCGGTATGCGATATTCTTGATGAGCTTGGTTACCGGAACCAGGCAATGCATCATCGCCTGCGGCCTCTCTTACCCGATATGAGGACCTGTGGATTTGTGGGAAGGGCAAAAACTCTGGAATGGATGGAAACCGATGAGGTGGTTGCCGACAATCCTTATGGTTTGGAGATAGAGGCCATGGACTCGCTCAAAGAAGGCGATGTGGTTATTCATTCCACCGACTACAACCGGAATAATGCGCCCTGGGGTGAGTTAATGTCTACGGTAGCTAAACAGAAAGGCGTTGCAGGTTGCGTTTGCGATAGCCAGGTAAGAGATTGTATTAAGATCATTGACATGAACTTCCCTGTTTTCTATGCAGGTATACGACCCCTCGATTCCAAGGGCCGGGGGCTGGTAGTAAACTATGACATTCCGGTTAAATGCGGAGATGTGCTGGTTAATCCCGGTGACCTTGTATTCGCTGATTTTGATGGTATCGTTGTAGTGCCGAGAGAGCTGGAAGAAAAGGTATTACAAATGGCCAGGGAAAAGGTAAACAGTGAAAATCACTCCAGGCGCGAACTGCTGGAAGGAAAAACATTAAAAGAGGTTTACGATAAATACCAGTCACTTTAATAATTAAATTGTAACATGAAATTCAAAAATAGAATAGTTGTTATTACAGGAGCTGGTTCAGGAATTGGAAGGGCATGCGCCGCTGAGTTTGCCAAAGAGGGGGCGCAGGTAGTGATAGCCGATATACATCTGGATGCAGCTGAAGAAACAGTTAAATTGATCCAGGCTGCCGGCGGTTCAGCAATTGCTGTTGAAGCGGATGTTTCTGTTCCTGCATCTGTGCAGAAACTGGTAGCGGAAACCATTTCGCAGTTCTCCGCTATTCATGCATTGGTAAATAATGCAGCTATCCAGGTAAATAAAACCGTAGAAGATACTTCTTTTGAAGAATGGAACCGGCAGATGTCGATAAATGTTGGCGGCGTTTTTCTTTGTTCAAAATATTTTCTCCCGCACCTGCGTAAAACGAAAGGCAATATTGTTAATATGTCTTCTGTGAATGGTTTTTTTGTGGAACCAACCTGTGCGGGTTATTGCGCTACCAAGTCTGCTATAATCGGGTTTACAAAAGCCATGGCGATTGATCATGGCAATCAGGGTGTGCGCGTCAACTGCATTTGCCCGGGATATATTGATGCAGGATTAGCGGAAGGATATTTTCAAAGTCAGGCAGATCCTGCTAAAGCAAGAATTGAAGCAGGCAAACTGCATGCCTTGTGGCGGATAGGCAAAGCGGAAGAGGTAGGGCGTGTGGCGGTTTTCCTGGCCAGCGATGATGCCTCTTTTGTTACGGGCTCTTCCATCGTGGTAGATGGAGGTTTTGGTTCGGGTCTTCCTCCTAAATAATTTTATTTTCCAGCATACAAATATTTTAACCAGATGAGGGCACAAAAAGCTTTGGATTGGTCATTGGTGATTATCGTCAATTTTATGTGGGCAACCCAGGTTCCTGTTATCCGGCTGATTGGCGATAGCCTCGGACCCGTTACCGTAGCCTTTGTTCCCATGATCCTGAGTACGCTTATTTTTTTACCGCTGTTGTGGTTGGAAAATAAAAAGCGGAATATCGGTATGCGCTGGAAATGGAAGGATATTAAATATTTTATATGGCCCGGGCTTATCGGCATCTTCCTTATGCAATATGCCTATACAGTAGGTTCGCGTTTGTCGCTGGCGGCGAATGCGGGAATTATCACATTAACCATTCCGGTGATTGTGGCCATTTTCGCTTCCATTCTTTTAAAAGAGAAATTGAATATTGTTAGGGTCATCAGTTTCATATTAGCGATCGGTGGAGTATTATTAACCTCGCTTTCTGATATTTCGGGAGCTGATTTTAAGCAGGGCCAGTTTCTTAAAGGCAACCTGATCTTTTTATTTGCCTGCTGCTGCTGTGGATTTTATAATACTTATTGCAAATTGCTGGTAGATAAAAAATATACTGAACTGGAAATACTGGTATACAGTTCACTGGTGGGCAGTATAGTGAGTATTCCTTTACTGATATGGGTTGAACCTTTTAATTATACCGCTTTTATTCATTCGGGTAAAATTGCCCTGATGGGGATGCTGGAATTAAGCATTGTGGTATATGGCGTTTCGATGCTGCTGTTTTTTTACGTGCTGAAAAGAATGGATGTAACCCAGGCAATCCTTGGTAATTATCTATTGCCCTTCTTTATTGCGATACTGGGCATTTTACTGCTTAATGAAAAAATTACTATGCTGATGTTTGTTGGCGGACTGATCATATTGTTCAGTACCCTGATGGTGACTGTATATGAAAATAAACTATTGCTCTTCTTCGGGAAAAAGCCGCAATAGAAAAATCATCTATTAATTATTTATCTCAAAAAACTGAAAATGAAAATTACTAATGTGCAGGCGCTTATTTTAAAACTTCCTGAAATTTCCAATGCGGCTGACGGCACCCAGGACGACCTGATCATTATAGTGGAAACAGATGAAGGAATTACCGGTTATGGAGAAGTGGACACCTCGCCTTATGTTGGAAAGGCGGTAGTAGATGCCTATATGTCGCACGGAACCTGTTACGGACTTCGGGAAGTAGTGGTAGGCTCCGACCCATTCGACTATGAACAGATATGGAAGGATATGTTTGATAAAACTTATTACTATGGACGCACGGGCCCGGTAATGCATGTTATGAGCGGTATTGATATGGCTTTATGGGATATTATGGGTAAATCGTCGGGCAAGCCTGTTCATAAATTATTAGGAGGAAGTTATACCGATAAAGTTCGCGCCTATGCCAGTGCACTGATGCCCGACACCATTGATGAAGTAAAAAGAGATGTGGAGAAATATGTTTCGCAGGGATATACCGCCGTCAAGCTGGGGTGGGGACCTCTTGGTTATGATGTTAATTTTGATATTGAACTTATTAAAACCGCACGCAAAGCCGCGGGTGATAATGTAGAACTGATGATCGATATCGGTAAGCGTTATCGCCTGAAACCCGCTATGTATGTGGCAAAAGCCTTAGAGCAACTGAATGTTTACTGGCTTGAAGAACCTTTGCCCGCAGAGGATTATTCTGGTTACAAGAGACTTGCTGAATCCACCACTTTGCGTATTGCTACAGGCGAAGAAGAAAGCGGCAGAATGGCTTTTGCCCGTCTTATCAATGAAACACATATTGATGTGGTGCAACCCGATATGTCGCGATGCGGAGGACTGACAGAAGCAAAAAAGATAGCCACGATTGCCGCTGATAATAATATTTTATGCGTTCCCCATGCTTTCAAAACCGGGGTGCTGGTAGCGGCATCCATACAACTGATCGCTGCGATCCCGCATGCGCCCTTCCTGGAATTTTCAGTTACTGAATCGGCTATCCGTAAGGAATTGCTGGCCAAACCTTTTGTACAGAAAGACGGTTATGTGCAGGTTCCCCAGGAACCAGGGCTGGGTATTGAACTGAACCCCGAGGTGATCAGGAAGTATGGGGTAAAGGTTTCATAAATAATGGTTCACATCACACGGTGGTGCAAGCGGTTATGAGTAACCGCTAACTTACAAGCAGCATGCAGGAAAATATACAATTTGGAGGATGGCCTAACTGTATCAGGTTAAGCAATAAAGAATCGGAAATTATTGTGACCACCGATATTGGATCCAGGGTTGCCAGGTTTGGATTTATTGGCAAGCAGAATTTTTTTTATTTATCCCCCGACGATAGCGGTAAAACAGGAGGAGAGGCCTGGCGGATATATGGAGGCCATAGGTTATGGCTGGCTCCCGAACAGATACCGCGCAGTTATTATCCCGATAATAGCCGGGTTAACTATAGCTATAATGGTCAAACGCTAACGCTCACTCAGGAGAAAGAAGTTACTACAGGTATTATAAAACAACTGGAGATAACTTTATCGGCCCATAAAAATGAGGTTACTGTATTACACCGTGTGATCAACGACGGGCCTGGCGCGATTGAATTATCCATCTGGGCGCTTTCCGCGATGGCGGCGGGTGGATGCGCTATCATTCCTCAGGAACCCTATGGAGAGGGCGATGATTTCCTGCTTCCTTCAAGATCACTGGCCTTATGGCAATATACAAAAATGAACGATCCCCGATGGATATGGGGAGACCGATATATACAGGCTAAACAAGATACTGCCATTGTTTCAGAACAGAAAATAGGAGCGTTGAATAAGCAGGGATGGGTAGCTTACCGCCTGGGCAATGAAATGCTGATTAAACAATTTCCTTTTGATGCCGAAGCGGTATACCCCGATTTTGGCTGCAACAATGAAGTATATATAAATGGAAAATTCCTCGAAATAGAAACCCTCGGCCCGCTTGTCACGCTGCTCCCTGCGTTTGCCCCCCTGCTGCTCTGGCCGGCAGCCTCACTTGTTACGGTCTCCAATCTCTGTATCATGTGGTGTACCTCCCTTCCGGTGTTTACCTTCCACGGCATAACCGGTTGGGACATGTCCTTTTTCCTGTTATTCATGATCTGTATGACGTTTTTGAGGCACAGGGTTCTGCTCCCGGTTGCTGCAGTACTGATACCGGTCATCGCCGTCTCCCTGCATTTGTATACCGCAACCGCAGCAGATGGTCGTCTCCACATTACGATGCTCAGTGTCGGTCAGGCCGAGTCGATGCTGGTGCAGCTTCCGGATGGCTCGACCATG
>JBDTVL010000119.1:0-7000 GCA_040007215.1 Flavitalea sp. | reverse complement strand
AGCTTACCTGGTAAGATCCTGCCGGGAATGTTTTGGTATAACTGCCGGGGATCACCACGCTGCGCGCTGGAACCCTTCCCTTGGTTTCGATGGGCTCAGGGCCGCTTACATCGATGATCTTCGTGCTCTGCGTAAGCACTACATTGGCGCCTAGTACCGCTTCTTTCTCTACCCTTACGCCTTCCACCACAATACAACGACTGCCAATAAAACAGCCATCTTCGATGATCACCGGGCTGGCCTGTAAAGGCTCCAGTACACCGCCAATACCAACGCCTCCGCTGAGATGAACGCCTTTGCCGATCTGTGCGCAACTGCCCACAGTGGCCCAGGTGTCTACCATAGATCCTTCATCAACATACGCCCCGATATTTACATAGGAAGGCATCAGCACTACGTTCCGGCCAATAAAAGCGCCATAACGGGCCACGGCATGGGGAACGGCGCGTACGCCCAGTTCTTTATAATTTGATTTCAGCAGCATTTTATCGTGAAACTCAAAAGGCTCAATAGTCCAGGTTTTCATTGGCTGAATCCCGAAATACATCAGTATAGCCTGTTTTACCCACTCATTAACGGTCCAGTCGCCTTCATTGGGCTCGGCTACCCTTAACCTGCCCTTATCCACTTCCTCAATCACCGTCCTTACGGCATCGGCATATAGGGTTTCTTTTAATAATTCCCGGTTCTGCCAGGCTGCTGCGATCAGTTTTTGCCATTCCATGAAAATAGTTTTTTGCAAACATAGTATTTGATCGGCATGTAATTAGCATCATCTTGAAGGTATTGCCTGTACCTTTGCTAAAATTTTAAGATGACGGAATTTGATAAGGATATCGACCATTGCCTTAGGGTTTTACAACAGGGAGGGATCATTCTTTATCCGACAGATACGATCTGGGGAATAGGCTGCGATGCCACCAATGCCGAAGCTGTAAAAAAAATATACGACCTCAAAGAGCGGTCGAAAAACAAGAGTATGATTGTGCTGGTTGCCGATGAAAAAGACATACTGAAATATGTAGCTAACCCCGATCCTGCCGTATTCGATTACCTGAAAAATACCGACAGGCCCACCACCATCATTTATAATGGCGCCATCGGACTGGCCGATAACCTGGTTCATGATGACGGATCGGTAGCTATCAGGATCGTGCAGGAAAAATTCTGCAGGCACCTTCTTAAACGATTCAAAAAACCGTTAGTGTCTACGTCGGCTAATCTTTCCGGCGAACCTTCCGCATCGAAGTTTGGGGAGATATTCAATGATATCCGCACAGGGGTTGATTATGTGGTGCATTATCGGCAGCAGGAGGAATCGCCTGCAGTATCGTCATCGCTGGTGAAATGGAATAATAACGCATCGCCAACAGTGATTCGTCCATGATCAATACTCCATCAACAGCAGCTTGTTCATGATCCCGAAATTACTCATTATACAAACCGCCTTTATTGGCGATGTGGTGCTGGCCACCGCACTTATAGAGAATTGCCATGCCCGCTTTCCCGGCGCGCAGATCGATTTCCTGGTAAGAAAGGGTAATGAAGAACTGCTTAACGGTCATCCTTACCTGCAGGAAGTATTGATATGGGATAAAAGGAAAAATAAGATCCGTCATCTTCTTCAGCTTATCCTGCTGCTGCGCCGCAAAAAATATGATAAGGTGATCAATGTGCAACGGTATTTCGCTACTGGTTTGCTGACCGCTTTCTCGGGAGCCGCGGAAACGATTGGCTTTGATAAGAATCCGCTAAGTTTCCTGTTCACCAAAAAGATCCGTCATGTTTTTGATGGATATCCCGGAAAAGAAAAGGATCCTTCATCACCTAAAAAAATATCCGGCCATTACCTGCATGAAACCGAAAGGAATAACCTGCTGATCGAGCCATTTACGCAGCAGCCTGCCAGGAGGCCGGTATTATATCCATCGGAAAAGCATTATACCGCCGTAAGCCAGTACCAGTCTGCAACCTATATCACCCTGTCGCCCTCATCTGTGTGGTTCACTAAACAATATCCGGCCGAAAAATGGATCAGTTTTATTAACCGGGTGCCCGCTTCCTGCCCTGTTTATTTATTAGGCGGACCAGGCGATACCTCCCAGGCGGAACTTATCAGAATGCAGTCCGCCCATCCGAATATGACCAATCTCTGCGGAAAACTTAATTTCCTTGAATCTGCCGCGTTGATGAAAAAAGCGGTGATGAATTATGTTAATGACTCGGCCCCGATGCATTTTGCCTCTGCAGTTAATGCGCCTGTTACGGCCATATTCTGCTCTACCATTCCTGCATTCGGTTATGGACCGCTTAGCGATACGCGTTTTATTGTGGAAAGAAAAGAACCGCTGTACTGCAGGCCCTGCGGCATTCACGGACATAAAGCCTGCCCGCAGTCGCATTTTAAATGCGCTGTTGAAATAACAGATGACCAGTTGCTGGAAACATTTACGCCGGAGAGATGATTATAACCTGTAGCTTTTACCACAGGCTGATAAAGGTTTACATAGGAGAGATGACTTCATAACCGAAGGCGCTTAGCAATTCGTTGGCTAATATTTTGATGCTGCCATTAACCTGAAAAAACATGTTTTAGT
The DNA here is from genome assembly GCA_040007215.1 of Flavitalea sp. Taxonomy (GTDB): domain Bacteria; phylum Bacteroidota; class Bacteroidia; order Chitinophagales; family Chitinophagaceae; genus Flavitalea. The sequence continues at coordinate 4,403 of JBDTVL010000119.1, read as the reverse complement.
AAGCGCAGGAAGAATGACTGCGAAAATATAAAGCATTCTTTGCTTTGTACCCCCGCTTAACCTGAGCGTCCCGCATCGCTGCCTGGCGTTCCAGTTATATAGCAGGATCTATATCGGTTACCTGTTGATTGTCTTTGCCTTTAACCGCTTTGCTGTAAACTTTTTACCTTTGCGCTTCTTATGGACATTCAATGCTCAGAAAAGGAACTGTTTATTTTCAAGAAGATCGCGCATGCCGCCAGCGAACTGGAAATGCCCTGTTACCTCATCGGCGGATTTGTCCGCGATAAACTCCTGGGCCGTAAAACCAAGGACGCCGATATCGTCTGCGTGGGCGATGGCATAAAGCTGGCAACTGCGCTGGCTCTTAGCTTCAAACCCGCTCCTAAAGTAGCTTTCTTTAAGAATTTCGGCACCGCCCAGGTCAGGATCGATGATTTTGAGATTGAATTCGTGGGCGCGCGCAAAGAAAGCTATGCTTATCACAGCAGGAACCCCGAAGTGCAACCCGGCACCCTGGAAGATGATCAGTTAAGAAGAGATTTTACTATCAACGCGCTGGCCATCAGTCTTAATGAAACTGATTTTGGCGCGCTGTCGGACCCTTTCCATGGTATACAGGACCTGGAAAAAAAATGTATCCAGACACCGCTCGATCCATCGCAGACTTTCAGTGATGACCCGCTGCGCATGATGCGCGCTATTCGTTTTGCCGCGCAGCTTAACTTTCAAATAGCCCCCGCCACCTTCCAGGGTATAAAAGACAATGTGGAAAGGATTAAGATCATTTCACAGGAACGTATAACCGAAGAACTGAATAAAATATTACTGTCGCAGAAACCCTCCATCGGGTTCGATCTGTTATACCGAAGCGGATTACTGCATATCATCTTTCCGAAAATGGTCGACCTGGCCGGAGCAGAATATATAGATGGTATGGGTCACAAGGATAATTTTTACCATACCCTCCAGGTAGTGGATAATATTTGTGAACATACCGATGATCTCTGGCTGCGATGGGCCGCATTGCTGCATGATATCGCCAAGCCCGCCACCAAAAAATTTGAACCCGGTCATGGATGGACCTTCCACGGTCATGAAGCCGCTGGCGGCAGGATGGTTCCAAAAATATTTGCCGCCTATAAATTGCCTCAGAATGAGAAGATGCGCTTCGTTAAAAAAATGGTAGAACTGCATCTGAGACCTATCAGCCTGACTAAAGAGAACATCACCGATTCGGCCGTTCGCCGTTTGCTTTTCGATGCCGGCGAGGATATCGATTCACTGATGATGCTCTGCAAAGCCGATATCACCTCGAAAAATAAACAGAAAGTAAAACGTTTCCTGGAAAACTTTGAATACGTTGAACAACGGCTGAAGAAAGTGGAAGAAAAAGATAAGATCCGCAACTGGCAGCCCCCGGTTACCGGAGAAATGATCATGGAAATATTCGGATTATCGCCCTGCAGGGAAGTGGGCATATTGAAAAACGCCATACGCGAAGCTATTCTCGACGGCAATATTGCAAACAACTACGACGAAGCCTACGATATGCTGATGCAAAAAGCCCGGGAATTAAACCTTGAACCTGTTAAATAGTAAGCAGCTTATGGCTGTAGCTTTGTGTCTCCTCTTATTAAGTAATTACTTACTTTTACCATTACCCATTATAATCAACACTCATGGCCATATTAAAGTTCAGGATCTATTTTGAGGAAGATGACAGCGTTTACAGGGACGTTGCGATCAAACACACGCAATCTTTTGTTTCGTTTCACCAGGTGATTTTAAAAGCTTTTGAGTTTGATTCCAAACATCCCGCCACTTTCTTTCGCAGTAACGATAGCTGGCAGCGCGGACGGGAAATTTCACTGGAAAAATACGATAAGCCCTATAAAGCGCTGCCGTTGCTTATGGCCGACACTACCATAGGTTCCGAGATCAAAGACCCCAATCAGAAATTCGTATATGTTTACGATTTTGCCCGTAACTGGTCCTTCCTGGTAGAACTGATCAACGTTTCCAAAGAAGAAAGCGCTAAAATCGAATATCCTGCAGTCGTCAAAAAAGAAGGCATAGGCCCCTCGCAATATGGCGTTAAAGGACTGGTAGGCGACAAACTTACCGAGGTGGAAGAAAAATATGATCTCACCCGTGGAGCTGAGGGATTTTCCGTGGAAGGCGGAGACGCTGCTGATACCGACGGTGAAGATGAATTAGGCGCGGAAGAAGAAACCTCGGATGATAGCGGCGAAGAATCTGCGTAACCGGTGAACCATAAACTCGTCATAATTATTGCCGGACCAACGGCTTCCGGTAAAACTTCCCTTGCCATAGAACTCGCCAGGCATTTTCAGACAGCCATCATTTCGGCCGACTCCCGGCAGTGTTTCAAGGAAATGAATATAGGCGTGGCCAAGCCTTCCGCTGAACAGCTTCAACTGGTAAAACATCATTTTATCAATTCTCATTCTATCCAGAATGAAGTGAATGCCAGCATTTTTGAGCATTATGCTTTACATGCGGCGAACGCTATTTTTGAAAGCCGCGATATAGCGGTGATGGCCGGCGGAACCGGATTATACCTGAAAGCATTCTGCGAGGGACTGGATGATATTCCTGCAATCCCCGCCCTTGTCCGCAACATGGTGGAGACTATTTTCCGGGAACAGGGGATTGATGAACTGCAGAGACAAGTGCAGGAAAAGGACCCCGGTTATTATGCTTCCGGAGAAATTCAAAATCCCCGCCGGCTGATGCGCGCCCTCGAAGTGGCGATGTTTTCAGGGAAGTCCATCCGTGATTTTCAACGCAGTAAACCGGCGCAAAGAAATTTCCGGATACTTAAAATAGGTATTCAGCCTGCCCGGGAAGCGCTGTATCAGCAGATCAATAACCGCGTTAATATCATGATGGAGCAGGGGCTGCTCAGTGAAGTGATGGGCCTGATTCCTTACCGTGAACTTAATGCCCTGCAAACAGTAGGGTATTCAGAGCTTTTCGATCACCTGGATGGAAACCTCTCCTTGCCGGAAGCTGTGGATCGTATCAAAACAAATACCCGCCAGTATGCGAAGCGGCAGCTTACCTGGTTCCGCAAAGACCCGGAAATGGTTTGGATAACTAATCCCGGTTACCAGGAAGCTATGAATATAATAAGAGAGTCGGCTAAAATTTGAATCCTACCGTCATCAGCACATTGCCATTATTATTTTTCGTGTTGGCATAAACATTATCCTTATCCGCTAAACGATAGGGAAAGTCAACGTCTTTATTGATGCTATGCACATAGGTAAGGTCGATAAAAATACCTTTATTACGGTATCCCAGACCGCCGCTGACATTCATTTTATGTGCTTTTAAAGCCTTGTCATCGTAAGGTTTTCCATAATAAGCAAATCCTAACCTGGTCATTAGCGTATTAAACTTTAATTCGCCGCCAACACGAAAGTTTAATGCGCCTTTATAAGCCAGCTTTACGGCATCGTTCACACCCTGGTAATAATTTTTCTCATCCGGGTCTGGCGATGAGAACCTCGATGATCCATGCGTTACATATTCAATATCTGCGGTAATAAAACCTTTCTGTTTGGTTACGTCGGCAATTTCATTGATCACATAAGAACCGCTGACTAAAAACTTCCATGGCGCTACGAGATCATACCGGTATTCAGGAATCTGGGCGCCGAATTGCGTATATATAGAATCTGCATTGGCAATGCTGGGCCCAGGATCCTTTAAATATTGTTCCAGGTTGGCTTCTATACGGCCGGTGGTTTTTTCTTTAAGACCATATAAAGTAGGCGAATGAACGGCTAAGCCTATGCGCAGATTATTAACTGGTTTAAAAATGATACCCAGTTTAGCATTCATGCCCACGCCTTTTGAACTGTACTCTTCGCGGTATGTGGCAGATTGAAAATTATTATTGTTATCACCCGACATATCTGTTTCGGTGATCGTGGACGTTCTTTCATAATTCACAATAGGAACGCCAATGCTTCCGCCAATATATATCTTATCATCCATATTAGCGGCATAGCCAAAAGCCAGTTCGGTAATGCCTCCTTTTGTAAGGATATCTTTTTCCTGTGATAATTGCGCATCAACGCCGCTGAGTATGGCGTTTCTCTGCGGCAGGCCCACCACCTCCACTCTTCCATTAACGGAAACAGTATCGATGAGGTAAGAATAGGCCGCCAGTTTTGTTCCTAACGAAAGGGGAGAAGCGTATAACACCGCATCTATTGGCAGTCCCGAACGTGAAAACTCTTCAGCGAAAGCTTCTGAAAAAGAACTAAAATCATTTTCTCCTTTATAGTGCGACCGGCCGTTAAAGTTGGCGGTTTTGTTGATGGCAATGCTGAAAGCCTTATTGCTCCACCGGCTTCTGGGCGAGTATT
>JBDTVL010000118.1:0-7001 GCA_040007215.1 Flavitalea sp. | reverse complement strand
ATTCGCTGTATTTTAATAATATTGTTCTTGCAAAAAAAATCTTACGCTGACCTCTCGCCTTGAAGAACTATCCATTTGTACCATATCATCTTATATATAATTCAGCCTTGTCGTTCTTCCTTTGCCGCAAACATACTTCCAGACAATTCCTTCCGCCACTTTAAAACAATCAACAAATGCAATGAAAAATAGTAGGATTATGGTAGAAAATGAAGCTTAAGTGTTTTTTATAACAGCGGACATGAAAATTGTCACATGTAAAATAAAAATCGCAGAATAGACAGAAATGTAGTAGAAAAGGAATCCTCAATATTTTAATGCGCAACTAAACTCACCCGCGCTTTCATACTTTCGAACATCTGCGTAAGCGTTTCTTTGATCCCATAGGTAAATGCCCAGTTCGGATAGTGTTCCTGGAACTTACTTACATCGCTGATATACCAGATATGATCGCCGCTGCGGTTATCTTCCGTGTAAGAATAAGATAATTTATTTCCCGTGATCTCTTCGCATAAAGCAATTCCTTCCAGCATAGAACAGTTAGAGAACCGGCTTCCGCCCGCATTATATACTTCTCCAAAACGTGGGCGCTGATAATAGTTCCAGAACATATTTACAAGGTCGTAACTATGAATATTGTCTCGAACCTGTTTTCCTTTATATCCAAATATCGTGTAGTGGTTACCGGTAATAGCGCATTTCATCAGGTAGGCCAGAAATCCATGAAGCTGGGCGCCGGAATGATTCGGACCAGTCAGGCAGCCTCCGCGGAAAACGGCTGTACGCATATTGAAATACCTTCCATACTCTTGCACCATAATATCGGCAGCTACTTTGGAAGCGCCAAAAACAGAATGTTTTGAATGATCTATCGACATGCTTTCATCTATGCCTTTCTCAAAAAAAGGATGGCTCTTATCAATTTCCCACCTGCTTTCCTGCTCTACCAGGGGTAGAACATTAGGCGTATCGCCATAAACTTTATTGGTGGAAGTGAAGATGAAAACAGCTTCGGGGCAATGTTGCCTGGTCAGTTCTAGCATGTTCATCGTGCCAGTGGCATTAACGCTGAAATCGGTAAGCGGTTCCTTTGCCGCCCAGTCATGGCTGGGCTGAGCTGCGGTATGAATGATCAGGGCAATATCCTTTCCATATTGGTGGAAGATTGTTTCCAGACCTGCATAATTCCTGATATCAATAGAATGATCTTTATAATTGCTGAACTGTTCAGAAAGACGATTACGGTTCCAGTCGGTAGAAGCTTCTTTGCCAAAAAAATACTGGCGAAGGTTATTATCAATGCCGATGATAAGGTCAAATTTATCGGCAAAGAAAGCAACGGACTCGCTGCCGATTAATCCGCCGGAGCCGGTAATGAGCGCTATTTTCATAGTCAAATTTATGCAAATGCTACTTTACGCAAGCGTAGTTTGCATAAAAGGAACAAAATAATAAAATGGGGGTTAGTGGTAAGGTATCTTTTCCAGAGTTTACCTGGCTCTTGCACCAGTCTGTAAAACCATTCCATTCCGGCCTTCTGCATCCATTCCGGAGCCTGGCTGATATTGCCAGCATGGAAATCAAATGCAGCGCCTACAGCCATCATCACTGAATGTATCTTGCCCAGATGATTAGCCACCCATTTTTCCTGGCGGGGGCAGCCGCGTCCAACAAGAACGATATGCGCGCCGCTATCATTTATTTTTTTGATATCCTCCAGGTCTTCTTCAGGGGTCGCTTCGCGGAACCTGTCGGGATGTAAACCGGAGATTTTTACGCCGGGATAATTGATTTGAATAAAAGCGGTAAATTTTTCAAGCGTTTCAGCAGTGCTACCATAAAGGTATACGCCCAGTTTTTCTTCGCTGGCGCGGGCCAATACATATTTGGTAAGAATAGGACCGGTAACCCTGTCATGGAGACCTGCATTATAAAAGCTGTTCAGCGCCCACCTGATCGGTTGCCCATCGGGCACTATCATATCCAGCTTATTAACGGTATCGCGGAAATTTTTATCTTTTACGGTTTCAATAAGACCATGCACGGCAAGGGCCGAAACGCCATAACTGATGCGGCTCCTGGCCTTTGAAATAATCTTTTCTGAGGCGCGCAGGTAATCGGTAATAGAATAGTTTGCCGTGAACAACTGCATCTTAACGTCTTTTTGCTGATCAACATGAGCCGGGATGAAGAGCGGGACTCTTTTACGAAGCAATACATGGCTCACCTGGCCGGCAGTTTGACGGATAATTCTCAGATCAAGACCGAAATCTGCATTACGAACATAAAAAGCATCATATTCAAAACGACGGAAAATTGTAGCGAAATCTTTTGCAGGACCGCGATAACCTTTTACCTGCGATAAACCGGTGATGCCGGGTTTTACCATATTGCGGAACTTATATCCTGAAACCACTTTAGAAAAGTGATCGCAATCGGTTATCATATGCGGTCGGGGCCCCACAATACTCATCTGGCCGGCCCATACGTTGAAAAATTGAGGAAATTCATCCAGGTAAGATTTTCTTAAGAATTTACCGATGATGGTTATGCGATTATCATCAGGTTGCGCCTGCAGACTGTTAGCCTCAGGATTCATCACCATTGTCCGGAATTTAAGGCAATTGAAAATTTTACCCCCTTTTCCAACGCGTCGCTGCATGAAGAATATTGGCCCCTTGCCTTTAGCGTCAATAAATATTAACAACCCCACAATAGGAACCAGCCAGCTTAACACGCCAATGATAACGACTGTAGAGAATACAATATCAAAAAGCCTTTTGAAAAAGAAGTACGCAGGCTTTTCATCAATATAATGCCTGAGGGAAATCTTTTCCGTCATTGACCGGTGGCCGATCAGTTGTGATGAGGTTAAAGCCGTTTTCATAATCATTAGAAAGGGTAAACCCTGGTTGGATTTAAAAATAGTTTTTCAAGAATAGGCGCTTACTGTTCGTGTAAAGAAAGAATATCTGTAAAGTGAAAAAACAACATCCTTAAGTCTAAAACTTCTTTCCTGACCGTTTACAGCATTCAAACGTTGCACAGTTCGCAAAATTGTATTAATTATATTTATTTAACACATTAATTACCAATGCCTCACCTATATAATAGTATAAATATCAATTCATCTAAGTATTTACATGTAGATGAACTTTGCTGCGTTTCCAAACGCAGTAACTTTTCAGATATGACAGTTAATTTTCTAAAACTTCCAGCCGCATTTTACTGCTTACGGATTTGGATACCTTCTTTCAATAAATATTCCATCTGAAAGAGAACCTGCAAATAATCGTTTATACCTCAACGTATCATAGGCTATACACCGCTAAAACAATATATATACCAAATATTTTAGAAGCTTTACTTTCAAAAAAATTAAGAGGACATTATACTTTCAGTTTCTATTTCTTTATATAATTAAGTTTATTATAACTAAACATTTAATTTTGCAGACTTCCTGGCGTTGGATTATTCCAGTTGATAGCTTAAAAATCCTGAAAACGGTTAAATTTATCAGATCATGTACGAAAAAAATTATCATACTGCCAACTTGTCTGAATATAGTTTCCTCGTAACGGGAGGAGCGGGTTTTATAGGCTCTCATCTGGTGGAATACCTATTAAAAAAAGGCGCAGGTAAAGTTCGCGTACTGGATAATTTCAGTACAGGATCCAGGGATAACCTTAGCGAATTTTCTGATAACCCTCATTTTGAACTTATAGAAGGCGATATATGCAATCTTGAAACCTGCAGAAAAGCGCTGTCAGGCATAGATTACCTCTTGCACCAGGCTGCATTGGGTTCGGTTCCCCGCTCTATTAATGATCCTATCACCACTAACGAAGTAAATATAACAGGCTTTCTAAATGTGCTGGTAGCCGCCAGAGACGTTAAAGTTAGGCGGATGGTGTATGCCGCAAGTTCCAGCACTTATGGCGATCATGCCGCCCTGCCTAAGATGGAAGAGGTGATCGGAAATCCATTATCTCCTTATGCCGTTACCAAATATGTAAACGAGTTGTATGCCAGCGTTTTTTCCCGCACGTATAATTTTCATACAATAGGATTACGTTATTTTAATGTTTTCGGCCCCAGGCAAAATCCAAAAGGGCCTTATGCAGCGGTAATTCCATTATTTATTAAATCTGCTTTGCAAAAGCAGCCAGCGATTATTAATGGAGATGGGGAAACAAGCCGTGATTTTACTTTTGTGGAAAATGTGGTACAAGCCAATATTAAAGCGCTTTTTGCCGACATTTTCGAACACCAGGTGGCCAATATTGCCTGCGGCGCTGCCACTACCCTTAACCAACTTTGGACATTGATTGCCGGTCATCTCCAGGCCGACTTAAAAGCCGAATACCGGCCAGCGCGTACCGGCGATATCAAACATAGCCTCGCTTCCATTGAAAAAGCCTCCCAGCTTTTTGGCTATCAGCCGGGAATTGAGATGTCGGAAGGCTTGGTGGAAACCATCAACTGGGGGCGTGAATCTACCATGCTTTTCAGCGGTTAAAACCCTGAAATAACCTTCATTTTGGTTGTTTTGCCTTCAAAAGGGCGGGAAATTCGTTTTGTTATTCTTTGCCAATTCAGTATATTACTATACTCGATTGCTAACGATTCCTCACCAAAATGTCTCGCGTATGAAAAAAGTTGTTGATATCATTAATCGGAAAGGAAAAAATATTACTCATGTATTAACCAGTTCATCGGTTCTGGAGGCCCTTAAAATCATGGCCGACCAGAATATTGGTTCGGTGATGGTCATAGAAAACAGCAAATACATGGGTATTATGACGGAAAGAGATTATTCCCGCAAAGTGGTGCTCAAGGGAAAATCTTCTACCGACACTAAGGTTTCAGAGATCATGTCTTCCGATTTCCCACGAGTTACTCCTTCAGATTCCATAGATTATTGCATGCAACTGATGTCGGACAAGAACATCCGTTATCTGCCTGTTTTTGAGGGAGAAGAACTTTCAGGAATCATTTCTATCAACGACGTAGTCAAGGAAACCATTCTTTCCCAACAGGAAACCATTACCCAGTTGAAAGATTATTTACACGCCAGTATGTGATAAGTTTCACAACAATGCGAATAAATTAATAAGGAGCAAAAAAAGTTTTTCGAAAAACTTTTTTTGCTCCTTATTAATTAGAGGTTAAGCTTGGCCGCTGCCTTTTATTTCAGATATCGGAGTTTATATTCTTTGCTGCCTTGCCAATGCTGTTATTTGTGGCAAAACGAAAAGAAAAAAGTGCAGGTTATTATATGCGATCATTAGTTTCCTTTTCTTCAACCGCAATAAGATCGCTGAGTTCTACAGTTATGGGGATCATACCTAACTGGATAACCGCTTTTCTGCCTTTTATTTCTCTAACTTCTCCAACCTGGTGATTTTTTTTCATCAGCACCTTCTGTCCTACCCGTATATCGCCTCCTATCTCATCATACTTAGCGCTGACCTTCTTCTTTACCTTATCATTTACCTGTTTGGCGCGCTGATCGAACAACAACAACTGCATCTGCCTCATCAATTCCTTTTTATCGTCTGTGTGTTCCGATTTCTTCCAGTCTGCAATAAACTGTTTAAGTTTTCTCTCCATCTCCTTCAGGTAGTTCAGCCGGTCTTCGGAAACCTGGTTCTGATGTTTTAATAATTCCACCTGCTGCTGATGCTTCTCTTTATTGATAAGCGTTTCCATTTCTTTTTTCAACCGCTCATTTTCTTTTACCAGCTTCTGGAGATCCTTTTTTTCTTTATCGATCAGTTGCAGATCCTGTTCTGTCCGGTTCAGCAGTTTGTCGAGCCGGAAATGATCTTCATCTACCAATTGCCTCGCCCGGCTCACCAGCCTTGGATCCAGGCCAATACGTTCCGCTATAGAAAAAGTATAAGAACTTCCGGGTTTACCGATGATCAGCTTATACATGGGAAGCAGGTTCTTTTCATCAAAGGCCATAGCGCCATTGAGAATACCCGGGGTTTTATTGGCCATGATCTTCAGATTCAGGTAATGCGTGGTAACAATACCCAGCGAATGCTTGCGCACCAGCTCTTCAAGTATCACTTCGGCAAAAGCGCCGCCAAGATGTGGATCGCTACCGCTACCCAGTTCATCAATAAAAAAAAGCGTTTTGCCATTTGCATTCTCCATGAAATATTTCATGTTCTTCAAATGGGAGCTATAGGTGCTTAATTCGAATTCAAGACTCTGAGTATCGCCGATATGGATCATTATCTGTTTAAAAATACCCATTTCCGAATCAGGATGAACAGGCACCAGCAGCCCGCTCTGCACCATGATCTGCAGCAGCCCAACGGTTTTTAACGTAACCGTTTTGCCTCCCGCATTTGGCCCGGAAATCAGTAGTATCCGTGTTTTTTCATTCAGCGAAAGGTTAACGGGGTGAACAGGTTTCTGGTTTTTACGGTTATAGAGATATAATAAAGGATGATAAGCCTGTATTAGATTCACATGCGCTTTATCCACGATCATCGGGTGGTTTGCCTGTAGATCGATAGCGAGTTTAGCCTTACCCCTGATAAAATCATATTCACCTAGAATGGCATGATAGTCCATCAGCAAATCGCTGTGCACCGATAATTTTGCGGTGAGTTCGCGCAATATCCGGTGAACTTCCCTGCTTTCTTCATGCTCCAGACTGAACACATCATTATTTAGTTCAATGGTTTCTTCCGGTTCCACAAAGCTCGTTTTACGGGTATCGCTTTCGCCATGCAGAATACCTTTTACCTGACGTTTATGTTCAGCAAACAGGGCCACTACTCTTCGTCCATTCAGGAAAGCTTCTTCAATATCCGCCACCAGTCCAGATTTCGATAGCTTCTGTAACACCCTGTCGAATGCACGCCGCAATTCATTTCTTTTGCGCGAAAGGCTCTGTCGTATATTCAGCAGCGCTTCAGACGCATTATCTTTTACCGTGCCCGATTCATCAAGGATACCGTCAATAAGCAGAATGATCGCCT
>JBDTVL010000117.1:0-7047 GCA_040007215.1 Flavitalea sp. | reverse complement strand
ATAGGCTATGTGATGATAGCCGCGCTGATGATATTGTCAGGGTGTAAAAAGCTAGTGGAAAACCCCAAGAGCGTCATTACTCCTGAAACTTTTTACAAGAACATTTCTCAGGTGCAGTCGGCATTGATCGCTGCCCAAAGCAGCCTATGGGACAGTTTCAAGGGATACCAGGAAGATATGTTCCTATTTAACCAAGATGATCAGATCGTAAGGGGAGACCTGAATATATCGGAGGATTATGCTTCTACTACCTGGACTGCGCACTATGCGGCATTGCTGAATATCAATACTGCCATTGCCTCATTAAATAAAGGATTAACCGACGTGAGCCAGGAACAAATGGATGCCGTTATGGGGCAGGCTAAATTTTTACGCGCCTATAATTATTTTATGCTGGTAAGAGAGTTTGGCGGTGTTCCGCTGATTATAGAAACAACGCCCGATCCGATTATAACGCCGCTAACTCGCGCTTCTATTGAAGAAGTATATGCGCAGATTATCGCCGATTTTACAGAAGCCATTGCAAAACTTCCCGTTAGCAATTCATCTGAAGAACAGGGATTGCCAACAAAGGATGCGGCAAAGGGTCTGCTGGCTAAAGCTTATCTCACCATGGCGACATTCCCGTTGAATAAGCCAGAGAATTATGCGAAGGCTGCCGATCTTGCGGGACAGGTTATAGCAGATGCCAATTATTCGCTGGTGCCTGACATTAAAGATCTTTTCAGCGTGGCTACAAAGTACGGACCTGAAATGATGTGGAGTTTTAATTCCAATGAAGTGGATCTTGGCGTTGATCCCCGCTACTGGTCTGATATGAGAGGATTCGGAGCCATTTGCGCCGAACCCGCATGGGAACAGGCTTACCCGCCTTCGCCAAGAAAAGATGCTTTTATAGAAACAGAACTCGATGGCGTGAAGTATTATGACCTCGGAGATTACTGGCCCGGCGTGCAGAAATTTTTATATGATTCACCTGAAGACTTTGCTGCAAACAGGTCTGTAGTAAATATGCCGATCATTCGCTTTGCAGATGTATTATTAATTTTTGCTGAAGCGGATAATATGGCCAAAGGAGCTCCCGGTATTGAAGCGGTTAATGCTATTAACAGGGTCATAGATCGTGGTAATGGTTATGTCGCAAATGTTGCGGATCCATTAGCTACAACGACTATGACTGCGGCAGATTTTGATACCAAGGTGATCGAGGAAAGGAATTATGAGCTCTGTTTTGAAATGGACCGTTGGTTCGATCTCATCAGGAAACATATTCTGAAAGAAAAAAGTCTTCCTGACTACCAGATAAATTTTTCTGATGATGATTATCTTTGGCCAATACCTTCTGTTGATATTCGCGTGAATTCGAAGATTGATCAGAACCCCGGGTACTAAAACGAATAATTACCACTGATCATCCAACTAAAGTCAGGCATCAGCTAAAGGGTTCTTTCTAAAGAGTTACCCGGTTTATGCTGATGCCTGTTTTTTTTAACCCGCTCATCAACAAATATTTCTGAAAAGAAAAGCGCTATCATGAAAGATTGGTTAACGATTTTTTTCCTGGTTCTTATATTTAATGCCAGCTCGCAGGTTAAGGATATTGAAAATTTTAAAAAGTATTTCCGCATACTGCCAGAACCGCAAAAGATTGAACTGTCTCAAGGAAAACCTTTTTCTGTTCAGGGGCTAAAGTTTGTCCACCTGGAAGGCGTAAATAAATTCCCTATTTCTGGCTCGCTGTTTAACGATTGGCCTGTTGCAGGTTCCCGGAAGAGTGGGACGTTAACGTTATCGTTAAGCGTCTCTAAAACATTGCCGGCATCTCCGGAAGCGTATGTGCTGGAGGTGAAGAGTGATCAGGTGATCATTACCGCAAGAGAAGAAAGAGGACTCTTCTATGGTTGCCAAACGCTTTTGCAAATGCTGGAAGACGCAAACGATCAGCAGGTGGATATACCTTTGTGCAAGATCACTGACTATCCGGGATTGGCTTACCGTTCTTTCCATATTGATATGAAACATCACCTGGATTCTTTGAGCTATTATTATAAACTGATAGACAGGCTGGCCAGCTTAAAAATAAATGCCATCATTATTGAATTTGAAGATAAGCTCCAATACCGGGAAGCTTCGGTTATAGGATCATCCCAGGCAATGCCTGTTGAAACCTTTGCTTCGCTTAGCCGGTATGCAGCCTCGCGATACATAGAAGTAAGTCCATTGGTACAGGGTCTTGGTCATTCTTCGTTTATATTAAAACACGATGAGTATAAGGATCTTCGCGATAATCCGGCTGTTGATGAATCTTTTGATCCGCTGAATCCGAAAACTTATGAACTTGTTTTTTCCATGTATAAGGACGCTATGCAAGCTACTCCAGGAGGCAAGTATTTACATGTAGGCGGTGATGAAGTGGCCAGCCTTGGTTTTTCGGAGAAAGCAAAAAAAACAGGAAAGAACGCTTTTCAGTTGCAGCTTTACTGGTTGCAGAAGGTCTGCGATTTTGCGCACCAGCATGGACGTATTCCGATTTTCTGGGATGATATGGTTTTTGAATTAGCTCAGTTGTCACAGACTACTTATGATTCCAGGCTTTCAGAAGATTCAGTAAATGGTATCTGGAAAAGGAACGAACACCTACTTAATGAGCAAATTCTTTCTTTTCCGAAGAACTGTATTTATATGCGGTGGAACTATGATGACCCCGCCATACCAGGAAATGTTAAGGCGCTTAAATGGTATTCGGCTCATCAGTTGCAGGTAATGGCTGCAACGGCAGCGCAAACAAAATGGCCGATGCTTCCACGCAGAAATTCCAATTTCCAGGCTATTAAGGATTTTTCGCGCATAAGCGCTGAACAAAAACTGGATGGTATTCTGCTCACCATGTGGGATGACAGTTCCCCCCATTTTGAAACCTGTTGGAGAGGTATATACGATTTTGCTTTTTTTAGCTGGCATTATAAAGATGTAAACCGGGATGACCTGCATTCGCTGTTCAGGCACAGGTTTTATGGACCTTCGTTAGAGGAGAATTATTTTAATTTTGAAGACTCGCTGGAAATATCACTTGATTTCTGGGAATCTGCTTTATTGAATAAAGGAAGAAGAAATAACTATCCTGCCAGCATAGATATGATAAGCTTGCCGGAGGATCCTGAGCCTGTAGTATGGAGAGAGAAATACATGGCAAAGATTGAGCAGGCGAGGAAAGAAGTATCGTCTTATAAGAGGATAAATGAGAAGATTGAAAAGGCACAAGGAGCGGCCCTGAGAAACCAATATTCTCTGCGGATATTTAAACAGATCAATGAACTGCAGGTTTATTCTTCAAAAGTATTATTGCTTTTGAATGGAATAGATATGGCTGGCGATATATCATCGAGAAACTTGGCCAAACAGGAATTAAGGCAATATGTGAACGATTTTTCGTCGCTGAGAAAGCAGTTTGAAAAGGTTTTTGCCGAAACTCGGATTTTAAATAAACCCTGCGACCTGTTACCGGATCAGGGACCTCACCTGGCGAATGGTACTATTAACACTGACTGGATGTATGTTTATGAATTAGCGCTGAACCGGAAAATAAATTATTGGTTGTCGGATTAAGTCTGGAGTTAAATTTGGTAATCTTTTCCCCATTTCAGCCGAAAAGTTGTTTTATGCTTTTATAAATGATCGCATAAGCATCAGGTTTTCATAGAGATACGGTTTTAAGTGGATGGCATTATTTTTATAGGTAATGCATAGAATTAACCCATTCTATACATCATTAAAACTTTTAAACATGAACCATCCAATAGACCCAAAGGATAAAACAAAGAACGGTAAAGATCATTCCACTGCGACAAATCCATCTTCCACAGGAACTGTTAAGCAAAAGCAGTCAGATCCGCAGTTAACAGAACTGGATGGATTAAAAAAAGGAGGCGTGGATCCTGTAGTCAACCCAGAGGATAAGGAAATAGATAAACATAAGGCCGAGGATTAATCACAAGCTTCCTGGATTAATTGTGTTCCTGCGGTCAGAACTTTAAATGCCTATTTTTTAAAGAATTCTAAATAAAAGCCGCCTGGTTTAAATAACCGGCGGCTTTTTAAATTAACAAGGCACAAAAATGTTGAAAATACTGGAGGTAGATGCTACGATAATCTACTGTATCTTTCCAAAAAAACAGCATGAAATACTTTATTGGTTTATTTTTGATTATGGTTATATCAACAACAACTATCCAGGCTCAGCAGGATAAAATGGCGCATAAGGTACTCCGCCATATGGTTCTTTTGAAATTTAAAGACGATAGCTCTCCAGAAGCTATAAAAAAAGTTGAAGACGCTTTTCGTGAGCTGCCTTCAAAGATCAAAGAGATCAAAAGTTTTGAATGGGGAATGAATAATAGCCCTGAAAATCTTAACCAGGGATTCACGCATTGCTTTTTTGTAACCTTCAGCGCAGAAAAAGACAGAGAAGTTTACCTGCCTCATCCTGCTCATAAAGCTTTTGTTGAAGTGTTGAAACCCCAGATGGATAAAGTATTGGTGGTAGATTACTGGGCTGGGAAATAAGATAAAATCATTAGATTCGGTTATATAATCAACCCCATATGAGTCCCCTTATTATCATTTTAATCATTGTCGTTATAATCGCCCTGGTATTTATCGGGGTATATAATAAACTGGTAAAACGGCGCATCCTGGTTAAAGAGGGGTGGAGCGGTATAGGTACGTTTCTTCAGCAAAGAAATGACCTCATACCTAACCTGGTGGAAACAGTTAAAGGATATGCCCTGCATGAAAGCGCTACCCTTACTGAAGTGGTTAAATGGCGTAATAAGGCCGTTGCCGCCACTAACCCGGCTGACCAGATGGCGGCCAGTAACGGGATGAATAAGGCCCTGGTTGATTTTTTTGCTGTAGCTGAACAGTATCCCGATCTGAAGGCCAATGCCAATTTTCTAAGCCTTCAAAACGACCTGAAAGAAATGGAAATGAGCCTCAACCAGAGCAGACGGTATTATAACGGTACCGTTCGCGACTATAACCAAGCGGTGGCTGTATTCCCCAGTAACCTGGTAGCTGGAATGTTTGGATTTTCCACAGAGACTTTCTTCCAGGAAGATGCCGCCGCAACACAACTGCCTAAAGTTTCCTTTTCGTAAAATCATGCAACTAGCGATTACCAGTACTCGCCTTTTATTCAGGCGCCTTCTTCGCTGTATGCTGATCGCTTTAATTTTGGGCGGAAGCATACAAGCGTATTGTCAGTCTTTTATGGTATCGGTAGTATCGTCAAAATATATTAAAGCGCCGGATTTTGATAGCCTGATCAGGAATAGCGCCATGCCGATAGCTATAAGGAAGCATATCTCCGAAACTGATTTCCTGGCGCGTTATCTCAATTACCGGCCTCAGTTCGCAGAAGTATTGATTCCGCTTCTCCATAGTCGTTTTGCTTCTCTTGACAGAATATATGTTAATGCTGGGCCTGCCGGTTCACCAGGGTATAAAAAAGCCAGGTTGAATTATCTGAATGAGGCAGGCAGTGTAATTGAAACTATATTCAAAAATGCAGCGCCGTTTCCCGGTCTTTTTGCTATCGATAACAGCGACAGAATACTGAGCTTTCATTCTGATATAACGGTAATGAATAATGGAAAGATAAATATTAAGGAATATATCGTCATATATAACGGTAATGGTGAAACGAGCCAGGGGGTTAATGGAAGCGCTTCGCTCAACGACGATATACAGAGAGGAATAGTACGCGATTTCCCTACCAGTTACCAGGATGCCAGCGGATTCTGGTCTCGTACCGGGTTTGATCTTAAAAGAGTGCTAAAGAATGGGGAGCCGGAACCTTATAGTACAGAATCGGTGAATAACGGCGCTCGTATTAAGATCGGGAGAAAGGAAGTTATTCTTCCGGCTGGTATCTATACCTATGAGCTCGACTATGAAACTGACCGGCAATTGATTTTTCATGAAAACAAAGATGAGCTCTACTGGAATGTGAATGGAAATGGATGGGTATTCACTACCGATAGCATTTCCTGCGATGTTCATTTTCCCCCGGGATCGATGATCAGGGAACATGCCTGTTATACCGGAAGGCAGGGCGCTTCTGAACGAGAATGCCTGGCTCGTATTTCGGACAGCAACAGCATCTGGTTTTCTACTACTGAGCGCATGAATTCTTATGAAGGATTAACTATAGCAGTATCTATAGAAAAAGGCGTGATCATACCGCCCGGAAAAATCCAAAACATGATTTCCTTTTTAAAAGCCAATTATATTATTCCTTCTCTGGGCGGCTTACTGATCTTTTTACTGGTTTATTATTTTTATGTGTGGTACCGTAAGGGACGTGATCCGCTTAAAGGAACCATCTATCCGCAATTCTCTCCTCCTTCCGGTATAACTCCCGCCGATGCAGGATATATAATGGATCAGCGTTACGGCCCGCATCTTTTTACCGCATCGCTGGTAGATTGCGCCGTAAAAAAAGGCGTATCAATCGAAGTTTCAAAAAAAGGATTATTATTTAAATCAACCGTATATACATTTAAAAAACCTGCCGACCTGGGAAATGTTCTTTCCACCAGAGATATTTATGGTTTTGAGCTGAGAACATTATACGGACAGGAAGCCCGGAAAGGACATTATAACAGCGTACTTTTCGGTTGTTACAGTTCGCTGGAGAAAACGCTGAAAGAAAGATTCCTGATCCGTGGAACTGCTAAAAATAAATGGTATGGCCTTTTTGCCCTTAATAAGGGGTATACCACTTTCGGAGTATTGGTACTAGTTGCGGCGTTTTTTTTAAGCGTTAAATTCATGGTGACGCATGCTTCCATGTATTTGCTGGTAATTACGTTGCTGATGTTTGGCGCGCTAATGATTGTTCATTTTATTTTTGCCAGGATCATGAGCGCTTATTCTACACGCGGCCGGGAGATCGCAGATCATTTGCTGGGATTCAGAATGTATCTTGATAGAACGGAGCAGAAAGTATATGATCAATTGACTCCACCGGAAAAAACGCTGGAACTT
>JBDTVL010000116.1:0-7143 GCA_040007215.1 Flavitalea sp. | reverse complement strand
ATAGATGCTGAAAATCGTTAGAGGAAGCAGGTGATTTTTTTTGGAATATGGGTAAAGGGTTGACTGTTGACTGTTTAAAACGATCTGCAGTAAGGAGCGTTCCAACTAGTTCCTGTTGATCGGGTTGTCGGGGAGCCTGTTGCAAAGTTGATGTACCATGCTGTGGTGGCATCATTTTGGGTGGAGGTCCAGTAACTCCCAGAAGTACTGTAACTGAGTGCAGTACGGTTCTGGTATACCTTGTTTAGTTCATCCAGGCTGGGAAGATACCAGTCACTGTAACCGTTAAATACCAGGTCAGTGGCGAGGGCCGCTGCATAAGTTCCAGCGCCTCTTGCCGCAAAGATGGTTGCTGTATTGGCGGCTCCTGAACCGATCGCAGAGGAAGTGGAAAGCAAATTAGAGCTTGATGGTTGCCATTGACCAACATTAACAGCTGTTGAAACGATAAATCCGTGCGTTACCGCCGGATCATATCCGGCATCTCCAGAAGCAAGAATATAAGCAACCTTACCACCCTGGTAAGCGCTTCCAATCGTAAGGGCGCTGGTGGTAAAGCTGATTTGACCGCCATAGGCGGTGCCGCCGCCATTAGTGGCATAGGCGCGCACGTAGTAGGTTACTCCCGGACTAAGGGAAGTAAGGCTGCTGCTAAAACTTCCTGTACCCGTGCCATCATTTGTTTTGGTAGAAAGCGCGGTGGTAGGCGCTGTGGACGTGCTCCAGCAGATTCCTTTTGCGATTACACTGCTCGAACCGGCTAAAGTGACATTACCTCCAGAGGTTGCCGTTTCAATAGCTATATCAGAAATAGCGGTAGTAGTCAGCGTCGGTAATCCGCCTCCTTTATATTGTACTGCCTGGAAGCTCGGCAGTGTTATCTGTGCGGTGGATACATGAGAAATGATGATCAGCAAAGTCAATATATAATATCGCAAAATTCAATGTTTATGTTTAAAGGAAGAACTCGGGCGAAGGGACTTACCATCAAACGGAAGGATTAACAGGGAATTGCCCCGTCAAGAGAGAATGATTTGTTTTTGCCGCTTAAGCATTGTTTCATTTTGCAAAACATTGAGGGTAAGCTATTTAATATTAATCAGTCAAGGTACTCAGCTATAACCCGAAACTACCTAAACCGCAATAGTGCAACAGCCGGTTGCACTATTTGAAAAATACGGTAATAGTACACTTCTATGCTACCAACCAGCAAAAAAAATACCGCCATTTGGCGGTACCTTATTATTTAGTGAGGAGGCTATTTCTTTAGTTTGATTTTTTGTTCCAGTGAGGTCTCCCCTTGTGTTTGAGTATAATACAATTCCAGTTTATTACCGGAGAGTTCCGTAATGGTAAAACCGCCGGGGTAGTCTATAGAACCGGTTTCGGTAACCACCAGTTTTTCGTTGGTAATTGTCCATTTGCCCGCAGTCGAATCATCGTCCTCCTGGGTCTCTAAAGTTCCATCGGCATTAAACTGGATGTACTCGCCATGACTGAAAAGCGTAGTGTCCCTGGATACTTCGCCCATTACGGTATAAGCGCCGATAGCGGCATCCAGGTTCCATTTTCCGACAACTTTTTGTTGGGTGGTTAATTCAGTTTTTTTGCTGCAACTGGTGATGAAAATCGCTGCTCCGAGCGTTATCATCATAAGAATAGAAGGTACTTTTTTGATCATAGGTTGGATATTTATGGGTTTTAGAGGATCAAGATAATAACAGTTATTGATTGATGCAAGTGAGCGAGGTGTTTTTACTTATTTACCAAAATGGATACCAGCGAAGATTTTGTAGCGATATTTCGGACTTTTTCATGTGATATCCTGGCTTTTCGGTAATCATGCATATTAAGGCTTCGGCATTAATGAAATATCGGGATTTATACAAGAAAGGATAGAGAATATTTTTACTGATAATAATAAATTGGCGCAGTATAACGGATATTAGCATATGCGAATGCTGAGGAATGAAACCCTGAAAGTTCCGGATGGCATGTCAGTCTGAATTAAAGATGCTCGGGATATGGCTAACTCTTTTATTCATTTAAAATTGTAAAAAGTGACCAAACTGAACAGAAGAAAATTCATTACAATGGCAACGGGTACGGGTATCGCCACCGCGCTCTGGACGCCACTGCTGGTGAAAGCGCTTGCGGTAGAGGCGCACAACGCAACACGCTCAATCAATGATGTAAAACATATCGTGATCCTGATGCAGGAAAACCGGTCCTTCGATCACTATTTCGGTACGATGAAAGGCGTACGGGGTTTTGGCGACAGATTTCCTGTTCCCCTGAAAAGCGGGGAGCGTGCCTTTCATCAGTCCGATGGCTCCAGGGTCATTCCGCCTTACCGGGCGGATGGTAAGAATGCCAATGCGGCGCTGGTTACCGGAACTCCGCATGATTTTTCAGATATGCAGGCTGCCTGGAATCAGGGAAAATATGGCTTCTGGCCCTTATTTAAAACTCCTTATTCCATGGTTTATTATACCCGTGAGGAAATTCCCTTTCAGTATGCCATGGCTGAGTCGTTTACTATATGTGATGCTTATCATTGTTCAATTGCCACCGGAACTGATCCTAACCGGGTTATTTTCTGGTCCGGCTCCAACTTCAATCCTGAAAAGCGTGCCGCAGGCATTAACTGTACCGATCAGGATTCAGAACCTGTGAACTTGCGCTGCTGGATAACAGGAGCTTTGCCTGAACCGGGATATTCTTATAAAGGAAATGCATTCAAGTGGCCCACGATACCCGATGTATTGGAAAAGGAGGGAATTAGCTGGCGCATTTACCAGAACCCAAACGATAACTGGACGGGCGCGATGAACGGCTGCCTGGCTTTCGAAAGTTTTCGGGAAGCAAAGCCCGGATCGCCCATATACGAAAATGGCATGCGCCACTGGACGATTGAAAATTTAAAAAATGACGTATTGAATAACACGCTTCCTCAGGTGAGCTGGGTACTTCCGTCACAAGAGGATTCGGAACATCCTGGTGCGCCTTCCAGCCCTTACCGGGGTGCAGATTTCACACATGCTGTTCTGGATGCCATCACTTCGAATCCGGAAGTGTGGAGCAAGACCGTTTTCTTCCTGACCTTTGATGAAAATGATGGTTTTTTTGATCACGTTCCGGCGCCTGCGGCGCCTTCCTACAATCTGGATAACACGCTGGCCGGCAAATCTACCGTTGATCTCGGCGGAATGTATTTTGATAATGGAAATAGCGAGCATAATTATATTGACAAGCGCGACACGATATCGGGCAATCTGCGTCCCTATGGATTAGGGCCACGGGTGCCGATGTATATTTTGTCACCCTGGAGTAAGGGAGGCTGGGTAAATTCGGAAGTAGCCGATCATACATCGGTTGGACAGTTTATTGAAAAATGTTTTGGGGTAACTATACCCGCTATTACGCCATGGCACCGGGCGGTGAGCGGCGACCTCACTTCTGCATTTGATTTTGTAACTCCTAATGATCCGAAATTCCCAAAAATGCCTGACACTTCCGATCACCAGATACGGGATGAGGCATCGAAGCGTTTACCCGAAGTAGTGGCTCCGGAAACACCTTCCTCCCTTTACCAGGAGAAGGGAACCCGGTTTTCACGTGCGCTTCCCTATCGACTGCACTGCCGGTTTGAAGCAGTAAAAAATGATAACAGGGTAAAGTTGATCTTTGAAAACAAAGGAATGGCCGGCGCCGTTTATCATGTCTATGACCTCAATAACCTGGACAACATTCCGAAACGCTATTCTGTGGAAGCAGGGAAATCGCTGGATGATGAATGGGATCTGTCAGCAAATGGTCAATATGACCTGGAAATATTTGCACCTAACGGCTTTTTTCAAAAAATCGCCGGCAGCTTATGGACAAATGAGCCTGTCGTTATAATAGACTATAATCACAGGAGAGGCGGCATATCGGTTGCCATGTGGAACACGGGCACTACGCCTCTTCGCATTAACGTCTCTTCTAATGCATATGGTTATGCCACCGATGAACCTTTCGATATTGCACCCGGGAAGAAAAGGAAGAAAAAATGGGCGCTTGCCGATAGCGGTAACTGGTACGACTTCTCCGTGAAGTCGGAAAATGGGTTCCTGTACCGGTTTGCAGGAAGGGTAGAAACTGGCAAACACAGTATTAGCGACCCGGCCATGGCGACGGATATTTGAGGAGCCAGGTAGCTATTTATTAGATTTATTGAGGCATGGGATCAATCTGCCTGTCAGGAACCTTCGCATAATGATAAACCCTTAGTACCTCTGCAAATAATACTGCAAATGTGTAAAGCGGGCCGGATCGGAGATAATATAATTGAACTTTCAGAGTTTCAAATGTAAATCCACCTTCATGAGAAACATTCGCAACCTCTCACGCATCAAATCAATTATAAGATATTCTGGTTTAACCGTGAAGAACTCAGCTTCTGTTGATTATCCTATAGCGGTGGCTGTTTTTTACCGGAATGGATCAGACGGAACGGTAAGCAGGTTTTGGCCCAAAGGAAACAGGCAGACGGCCCTCTCCATGTTTTGTAGCAGCGGCTCCCGCATTGTAAAATGGACTGTAGCTGTATATAGTCTGTGTTTTGCTTTAGGACTGGAAAGCTTTCTCGCTCATGGCAAGCTTGTTTTATACACTGATCTTCCTACGGCCACCTATTTACGAAATCAATGGGAAGGTAAATCTGATCTGCCAAAAGCATAAATTAGGTTGCAAGGCCCTGGAAATGTTTTGTTGAAGCTTAAGATTCCCGGATTCCAATTGATCTGCTGTAAATAAACGACAGCCTTTTTACAAGGGAACTCACACGATCAAACTCAAAAAAGTATAACGTTTAATTGTCATAGACTCCATCGCCTCCTCTTTGCAGGCGTATTAGAAAGCTACTATCTAGCCTGGCAGCTGCTGGTAAATAGTTTTGCCAAACTGTTCAAGCGAGGGATCTCTTGCGCCCATGAGCAATAATGTTGTTCCCGGGCCAAGGTGGCTCTTCGCGTGTTCTAAAAACTGGGTCCTGTCCTCAACGAAATAAGCATTCTTTCCTAATGCTTTTATATCATTGATCAGATCAAGGGCGGAAATATCTTTAACCGCGGTGCCCCCGGCATAAAAAATCTCGCTCATCCAGATCTCATCCTGTTCCCTAAGGGCATGCGCAATCTCCTCTACAAATTCCTTGCGGAGAAATTTTGTAGGCGTGTATCCATGCGGCTGGAACCAGGCCACCACTTTATCGGAGACCGGCTGACAGGCGCTAATAGCAGCGGCGCATTTCACCGGGTTGTGCGCGAAATCGTCCACCACCCATACGCCATTTTTTTGTCCTAATAATTGCGCACGGCGATAAATACCTGCATACTTTTTTAAAGCTGCTGAAGCATCACTTAATGAAACTCCTGCAAGGGTAGCCGCTGCGGTAGCTGCCACGGCATTTTCCATATTGTGCTTCCCGATAATATTCAACTCAAAACGCTGCCCGTTTATATTAAAGGAAATATGAAATCCATTTTGATGGAAGTTTGTTACCTGCATGCCTGCCTCGGGATCGCTGCCATCTACGCAAAAATCATTTTTTGCCTCAACTGATAACTCACGGGAATAAGTATTCGAACGATTGACGATAAAATGTTTGCTGTTGCTGCGGAAAATATTAAACACTTTTACCAGCTCGTCAAGCTCTTTATGATCTTTTTCTATATTCAGTAACACGCCTATTTCCGGGTGGTATTGAACAATCGAGCCATCGCTTTCATCGGCTTCTATGATCAGCCATTCGCCGCTTCCGACAAAGGCATTTCCGATCTTGCCTTTTTGGATCAGGTCCACCAGTCCTGCGCCGCTGATCACAGAGGGCTGTTTGCCTGCATGCCGCATAATATCAAATAACATTCCGGTAGTGGTGCTTTTACCGCTTGTTCCTCCAATAGCTATTGTCTTTTTGGTAGCGGCGATCAACGCCAGCAATTCGGAACGCCGAATAATGGGAATACCCAGTTCCTTTGCCTTTTTCACTTCTATCACGGTATCTTCTATAGCGGTAGATACTACGACCAGGTCGGTACTGGAAATGATCCCTTCTCCATTCTGCAGAAAACATTGGATGCCTTCCGCTTCCAGCTTTGCTTTTATATCGCCTGCTTTGCCATCGTTAAAAAAGCGATCGCTGCCGCTGACTTCAAGGCCCGTGCCCTGTAAATACTGGGCTATGGCGCTCATGCCCACTCCGGCAATACCAACAAAGAAAGGGCGCTTAATATTTTCAAGATTAATCATGGTCCGCAAATGTAAATTAATTGCATAATATGAGGTATGGAAGGGATAGGAATTCAGGGAGCCTTCTTAACTTGTTTAATAGTTCGCCTGGTTCTGCTGCTAACCTGGCTAAGTTTTTGCCATGCTGCGATCTAATCACAAACCATTATTTTTGAAACTAATGGCTACAAAAAGCCATTGATCACTACCATGTCTTTCTTGCAGAAATTGTTAGCCACCGGTACAGATGTCAACGATGTTCCTTCTCCCGGCGGCGCTTATGTAGCGCTGAACATCCGGGGTACAACGGCCACCGTTGCTATTCAGTGCCCCCTCGATCATAAAAAACTTTTATACACGGGTGTCCTCGGAAAAGATATAACTACCGACGAAGGTTACCAGGCTGCAAAGATCTGTGCATTGAATGTACTAAAGCAGGTAAACCGCTATGTGCAGGAAGATGATCTTGTTGGATTGAACCATGTTGACATCATGTACCAGTGCACGCAGGATTGGGAAGATGGTCCGCTGGTAGCCAATGGCGCTTCAGATCTTTTTTTAGAAGTGTTGGGTGAAAAGGGAATTCATACCCGATCTATTTCCGGAGTATTCCGGTTGCCAAGACAATTCTGCGTAGCCATCGTGGCTTCTTTCACGGTGAAGGAGGGAGCGGCAGTGTTGCCATAAAGGCTCTCCCAATACTATCAAATTATTAATCAGGAAAAGCCTGGTAATCATCCAATGTATTCGGGCTGGTGATCCGGGCGTTTAATTCCCCATTGTAATTTTTCATGTTCTCATTTTCCATCAAGCCATTTCTCAGCATTCTTCCAGTAAATCTTATCCATTACTTCTCCTGGCAGGTATAGCCCT
>JBDTVL010000115.1:0-7158 GCA_040007215.1 Flavitalea sp. | reverse complement strand
CGTTGGGTGATATACTGATTACAACCCCAGTAATTGAGATTGGCAATCCACATTCCTCCGATCAGAACACTTAAACCGGGTAAATCAATATAATTGGAATTGTCTTTCTTAAGTATCATATGAAAATGATCATTTGCTTTTTCAGTCATGAACAGGAAGCTTTTTCCTAATCCCGAAACACCATAATGTTGTCCCACCAGGTGGAGGGCAAGAAACGAGGTGGCCAATCCGCCCAATATCAGAAAGAAAACCTGAATTACATCGGTATAACCAATCACCTTCATACCTCCTAAAGTGATGAATATGGCAAAAATAGAAAGGCCATACATGCAGGTATTAATGCTGAAGCCGGAAATGCTGTTGATGGCCAGAGCGCCGAGATATAATATGGAGGTCAGGTTAACGACAATATATAACAGAAGCCAGAATACGGCCATGATCATGCTTACGGTACTGTTGTACCGTTGCTTAAGAAATTGAGGCATCGTCAAAATCTTATTCTTCAGATATACCGGAATAAAAAAAACAGCGACAATAATAAGCGTGAGTGCAGACATCCACTCGTAGGAGGCAATGGCTAATCCCATTTTAAAACCTGAACCGCTCATGCCAATAAACTGCTCGGCGGAAATATTCGAAGCAATTAACGAAGCGCCGATGGCCCACCAGGTCAGAGACCCTTCTGCCAGAAAATAATCATAGGAGGCTTTTATCGAAGATTTCTTCTTTATTCTAAATATCCAATATCCATAGAGAGATACCGTCAGGAAATAAATAAAAAAAATGATGTAATCGGCTGAAGAAAGTGCATTCATGGGAAATATACGCTTAGCGGTATTTTGATTGTGCCATAAAATGGAACCACAACCAAATATAGAATGTGAAATCAGTCTAAAAAACCACGCGGTTTGCCTGTTTTAGTACAGTATTTACATTTTATTTTTCCTGTTTGCTTTTGCTTTCTTTTATGAAGAATAGGGGGTATTTCAGGTCTGGCAGAACCATCAAGGACTACCGGGATGGCTGTCATTTATTTAACTTCAACCGTATAAATTTACGGGCTTCCTGCAGATGGTTCCGTACTGTATTCGGAGATATGCACAGTTGACGGGCTATTTCGTTCCGGCTTAATTCTTCCTGCTTGCTGAGGCGAAAAATAATTTGCTGACGTTGCGGTAAAATTTGGATGATGCGTTCAAGGATTTCCCTACTTTCCTTCTTTTCCATTAGGTGTTCATGCGATTCCTGTTCATACTGAAGGTTGCGGGCAGCGCATTTCCTTGCTCGTTTTTCAATCGCTGTCTTTTTAAACTGGGCATAAATGCAATTGTAGGCGATCGAGAACAGGTACGCGGGCGGATCTTGCGCAAAAGCCAGCCGGGTGCGATTGATCCAGATCATCACGAATAT
The DNA here is from genome assembly GCA_040007215.1 of Flavitalea sp. Classification (GTDB taxonomy): domain Bacteria; phylum Bacteroidota; class Bacteroidia; order Chitinophagales; family Chitinophagaceae; genus Flavitalea. The sequence continues at coordinate 5,748 of JBDTVL010000115.1, read as the reverse complement.
CTCCTGAACAACTTCTTCAGCAAAATCTGAGGATCGCGTCATTTTAAGGGCGGCGCCAAAGAATTTTTTATTATAAAGATCAAAAACGAGTTTAAATGCCATTTCGTTTCCTTCGGCTACTCGTTTGAGCAATTCAGATTCGCTTTGTAGTTTGGCAGACATTATTCCCGTATATTATTTACTTGAAAAATTCTGTGCGTTACACAACAAATATAATGTACTTCCGGAATTTGAATAACCACGCGATTTGCTATTTTTAATACAGTATTTACACCGCTGCTCCAGGTTACTTATCTTGTCAATCCTGGTTTTTTTAATTTTTTCATTTGACTGGTACATTTTCCTGTCCCGGTTATCCTTGTTCTGTTGACTTTACATCAGGACAGGTATCATATGTAAAGTTCTGACAATAATCATCAGGGTGATTTTCGAGATTGAAATGATCTCTTTACATAAGATGGCCTTTCCTACTCGTAACAGGGAGAAATCCCGAAACGAAGGATAGAAATAAAATGTAAATACTGTACAAAAACAGGCAAATCGTGTGGTTTTTTTCTCTTATCGCTGAATCTATATTTGCTAATTAGTTCGATATAATAAGGAAACTCGGACGGATAAGGAATTAGAATTTGAGTTAGGATGTTAAACATTTCGTGTATTAAGCGTAAAAAAATAAAATGACAGAAAGAAGAGATTTTATCAAAAAAAGTCTGATGAGCGCTGCCGGAGTCGCTATAGGTGGGGCAGGCTTCAGCGCAAAGTCTTATGCATCGATTGTAGGCGCCAATAACCGTATTAATATAGCTGTAGTTGGTATCCATGGTAGGGGTTTGTCTCATATCGATGCCTGGTGCAGTTTGAAAAGTAGTCATAATGTAAGGTTAAAAACCCTTTGCGATACTGATGAAAAGCTCTTTGCTTCGCGTTCGAAAAGGGTGACTGATAAAACCGGTGAGAAACCGCAAACCGAATGGGATATGCGGAAAGTATTTGACGACAAGGAGATCGATGCGGTTTCATTTGCCACGCCAAATCACTGGCATGCACTGGGCGCTGTGTGGGCTTGCCAGGCGGGAAAGCATGTATATGTCGAAAAACCAGCCATGCATAATATCTGGGAGGGCAGGAAAATGATTGAAGCTTCCCGCAGGTACAACAGGCGAGTTCAGGTTGGGTTTCAGAATCGATCGATCACAGAGGTAATGAATGCAATGAAATTTCTGCATGATGGCGGGATTGGCCATGTTTATATGGCTCGCGGTATGTGCATAAAGCCAAGAAATTCTTTTGGGATTGCCAAAGATAGCACGCCTCCCGAAGGCTTTCATTTTGACAGGTGGCTGGGGCCGGCTACTTATCGTCCTTACAATGAAAAACGCAGTCATTATAACTGGCACTGGTTCTGGGATACAGGAAATGGTGATACCGGTAATCAGGGACCTCATCAGTTTGATATTGCCCGGTGGGGTCTGAATAAAAATGAACATCCTGTTTCCGTTTATTCGAATGGAGGGATTTATGGTTGGAACCGGAACGAATGTGCACAGGAAACCCCTGATACACAAACTACAGTAATTAAATATAAGGATGGAACCATGCTTGAATTTGAAACCCGGGGAAGGGCTTCCAATGGTGAATCAAGTTTAGACATTCAGATAGGAAATATATTTTACGGAACCGATGGATATCTTGAACTGAATGGAAATATCTGGAAAGCCTATCGTAAGGGAGAAACAAAACCTTTTGACGGATCAAAAGAGCCTGATGGAAAGAAAACGGAGGCGGAACCTTTGACGGGCTCTAGCGAAACAGCACATTATATTAATTTAATTGATGCGGTCAATGCCGGGAAAGATGATGTGTTACACTGTGATATCAATGAGGGATTTTATTCATCCACGCTTCCGTTACTGGCCAATATTTCTTACAGACTTAATAGAGAAGTTCGTTTTATGGGAGCCGATATGGACAATGAAATGATCATTAATGATCCTGAAGCAAACGCCATGTTAACAAGAACATACCGGCCGCCTTATGTAGTTCCCAATGAGGTTTAGTGAAAATAACATTGGTTATTATATTTGAAAAGTTATTTTTTTAAACACAGGAATATGATGAGGGTACAGAGTATTATTTTGGCGCTACTAACTGGCATTTGATTTATATCCTGCAATTCGGAAAACAAAAAGAAGAAAGGGGATGAGCAGCATGCCAGGCTAAGTTTTATTATTCATTCTGGGCAATCACTGGTTTTCAGGTACCGGATCATCATTAGTTCGGGGAAGCATTTAACAGATGATGAAATTAATGTTTATGCTGTGGAGTTTGAGAATAAGTATCAATGAATAATAGAATGCACACGCAATGAAAGTAAAACTGTTATTTGCGATACCTTCTGATATTGATTTATAATCCTGCAGGAAGGCATAATGATATATACGCTCATCTGCATTTCGAATTTGATTAGTTTGCATTAATTTGAACTTTCTTTAATATATGATACGCATGAAAATTATTTACCTTGTTTGCCTCGCCCTGTTATCCAATCATTTTTGCAACGGCCAGAAGTACCGCCTGCTTTCCCCGGATTCTAAAACCGAGATTAATGTAACCGATGGGAATGGATTTTCCTATTCCGTAAATCACAATGGCGTTACGCTGCTCAATGCATCGCCAATAGGTTTATCCGTTCACGGCAAAGCTGGCATCGAAAATGACGTGCGGCTATCCCGAAAAGAACAATATTCGGTCAATGAAACCATCTATCCGGTGGTGCATGAAAAACGAAAAGCAATCAATGATCACTATAATGAATTAAAGCTTAACCTAAAAAGCGGGCTCACGCTTACCTTCAGGGCTTATAATAACGGGGTGGCTTACCGGTGGGAAACTCGGTTTAAGGAAAGGATTACCATTGATTCTGAGTTGGTGACCTATTCTTTCTCACCAAAAGACACCGTTTTTTATCCGGAGGAAGTGAGCTTCTATTCTCACAATGAGCGGCTTTATATCCGCTATGCAGTGAAGGACATTTCCGATTCAAAAATGGCCAGCTTACCTGCTTTAGTCAGCACAACAGGCAATATCAAACTATTAGTCACCGAATCGGATTTGTACGATTATGCGGGTTTGTGGCTGAAGGGCTCCAGCGGAGCTTCACTCATCGGAACTCATCCCAACTACCCATTGGAAGAAAAAGAAACATCGGAGTATGGCCGAAAAATAATCCGACGCGCAGATTATGTAGCCCAAACCGACGGCTCCCGAACTTTTCCCTGGCGTATTCTGGGAATAGCCGAAAAAGACGGCGATCTGCTAAACAACCAGCTCAGTTACCAACTGGCAACAAAAACCACTGCTGATTTCAGTTGGGTTAAACCGGGCAAGGTGTCCTGGGACTGGTGGAACGCAAGTAATATATACGGAGTGGATTTTAAATCGGGTATCAATACAGCTACCTATAAATATTATATTGACTTTGCTGCAAAATACGGTCTTGGCTACATAATACTGGATGAAGGGTGGTCGAAATACGATGACCTACTTACACTGAATCCAGATATCAATATGGATGAGCTTTCCTCATACGCCAAAGAAAAAAAAGTTGGATTGATTTTATGGGTAACCTGGCTCAACCTGGACAAACAATTTGATTCGGCGTTAAAACAATTCTCCAAATGGGATATAAAAGGCGTTAAAGTGGACTTTATGCAGCGGGATGACCAGGAAATGGTAAATTTTTACGAAAGGGTTGCTAAAGCGACCGCACAATACCATATGCTGGTAGATTTTCATGGTTCCTTTAAACCAACCGGTCTGCAAAGAAAATATCCCAACGCATTAACAAGTGAAGGCGTATTTGGAAACGAAAACAGTAAAGGAGATTCGAAAAAAAGAATTGATCCGGATCATAATGTCACGCTTCCTTTTATCCGAATGGTGGCAGGTCCAATGGACTATACACCCGGGGCCATGCTAAATGCACCGAAGGCTGATTGGGCTCCCATTTCTAACAGGCCTATGTCTCTGGGTACCCGTTGTCAGCAATTGGCGATGTACGTGGTATTTGAAAGCCCCCTGCAAATGCTCTGCGATAATCCATCGAATTATTACCGGGAGCAGGAATGCATGGATTTTCTATCCAGGGTGCCGACAGTTTGGGAGGAAACCATACCGCAGGATTCTAAAGTAGGCGAATATGTGACAGTAGCCCGGCAGGCAGCCTCCGGCGATTGGTATATTGGTGCAATGACCAACTGGTCTGCAAGGGAACTTACCATATCACTTTCCTTTTTAGATGATGGACCGTATTCCATGGAAATATACCAGGATGGCGTGAACGCCGACAGAATGGCGCAGGACTATAAAAAAACAATTCGAACTGTAAAAAAAGGAGATATTGTTGCCGCCTCGCTGGCTCCGGGAGGTGGTTGGGTCGCTAGATTATTTAAGGTTGATAAAAAGTGATTTCTGCAAGGATTACACAGTAAAACAATACGCAGGCAAAGCTAAGAGAGCTGGTACGCCGTCATTTAAAAAAATAACGATTTAAAATAAAAAACTACAATAATCGCTATTGTAGTTTTTTATTTTATGCATGCAAACAGTTTAAATGGATTATTCCACTTTAGTGATCTTAAGCATATTGGTGGGCAGATGCAAATGCACTGGAGTACTTCCTGTATTTACTACCAGGTCGCCGGTTTTTACAAATCCTCTTTCTTTTAATATCTTGATCTCGTCGCTCACTATTTCATCAATGCTCTCTTCTTCTGCATAATGAAAAGCACGAACGCCCCAACTAAGACTAAGCTGGTTGATCAGGCTTTTCTCTTTGGAGAAAATATACAGAGGAGATTCAGGGCGGTAGCTTGATAGCATAAATGCTGTATAACCGCTTTCGGTCATACCAATTAAAGCATCAGCTTTGGTATCTCTGGCCAGTTTACAGGCATTGTAACAGATCGCATCGCTGATAAAAGATGGCGAGTGCGGTTGAGGAACCAGGTCGTCTTCCAGGTTATACCGGTAATCGGTTCTTTCCACTTCCATGATGATCTTGCGCATTGTTTCTACCACCAGTACAGGAAATTTACCTGTAGCGGTTTCTCCGCTTAACATCACCGCATCAGTTCCTTCCAGTACCGCATTAGCCACATCAGTGATCTCGCTGCGGTTAGGTTTGGTTCTGTCGATCATACTTTCCATCATCTGCGTAGCCACGATAACAGGCTTTGCGCGGTGAAGGCATTTACGGATGATCTGTTTCTGAATCAGGGGAACCTGTTCAATTGGCAGTTCAACGCCCAGATCGCCGCGGGCAACCATGATGCCATCCGATTCAATAATGATATCTCTTATATTAACCAACGCTTCCGGCTTTTCGATTTTAGCGATGATTTTTGTTTTACTTTTTTTATCTGTAAGCTTACTACGCAGTATCACAATGTCTTTTACGCTTCTTACGAAAGAAAGCGCCACCCAGTCCAGTTTCTGTTCGATGATGAATTCAAGATCCACGAGGTCTTTTTCTGTCAGCGCCGGCAAAGATATTTTAGTGTCAGGCAGGTTGATGCCTTTTTTAGAAGAGATGATTCCGCCCATGGTTACCTGCACTTTAACATCATGGTTCTTCTCGATCTTCACTACCTTAACTTCCATCTTGCCATCATCGATCATAATGATGTTGCCGATCTTCACATCAGCATGCAGGTTAGGATAGGAAACATAAATACGTTCCAGGTTTCC
>JBDTVL010000114.1:0-7214 GCA_040007215.1 Flavitalea sp. | reverse complement strand
CAGCCCTTTAAACGGATCTATATCGCTTTCCAGTTCATGACGGTATTCGCTGTTGGCCAGCACTACTCCTGCCAGGAAGGTTCCCAGCGCCGGGCTTAATCCTACCTGCGTCATCAGCACAGCGATACCAACGATCAGCAACAGGGCCATAGCCGTGAAAATTTCTCTCAGGCGGGTAGCGGCGATAAAACGAAACAGGGGGCGTATCAGGAATCTTCCGGCTACAATGATCGCGGCAACTGAACCCAGCACCACCAGGGTATGCGCCCATCCGGGAAGTCCGCTAACAAGGGTGGTGGCGTCGTGCGATTTATCGTGGCCCGTAGATTCGCCGGCCAGCAGGGGAAAGAGGGCCAGCATAGGGATCACGGCAATATCTTGAAACAGCAGAACAGCAAATGCGCTTTGCCCCGATTCGGTTTTCATCAATCCTTTTTCATTAAGCGTTTGCAGCACGATGGCCGTGGAGGAGAGCGACATGATCATACCCAGCGCTATGGATGGTTTCCATCCTAATCCAAAGGCCATAGCGATACCGGAAATGGCTAATCCTGTAATCACCACCTGTAATCCGCCGAGCCCTATAATGGATTTTCTCAGTCGCCATAACAGTTCAGGCTCCAGTTCAAGCCCGATAATAAAGAGCATCATCACAACGCCGAATTCTGCAAAATGCATGATATCCCCTCCCTCGTTGCCAATAAAGCCTAGCGCTGCCGGACCAATGATAATGCCGGCAAGCAAGTAGCCCAATACAGAACCCAGCCCCAGTTTTTTTGAAATGGGCACCATGATCACGGCCGCCGCCAGGTAAACCATAGCCTGGAAAAGAAAAGAATGCTGGTCCATGATATCAGGATTGAATGAGTGGAATGGGTAATGAATCTGCTTGCGAATCGTTCAGGTATTCATATCCTTTAAGCGAATCGGCGGAGATCCTGTCATGAACAAAATCATTAAGCGTTTGCTCGTACTGCCGACCATATATTTCAATACCGTTGTCATTTAACCGATGCGTACCATGAACCACGAATGGCGGGAGATAGGTCATATGACATAAAAAAGCGGTCTGATCGAAGGGGGCAAGTAATTCGCGGACGGTAAAACGGTTGCGGCCTGTGTGCGCATATACTTCCCTGGGGCCGCCACAGGAAATAGCATTGATCATGTATTTGCCTGTCAGGGCCGTGCCGCCTGGCCCATAGGCCCAGCCATGTTCCAATACCAGGTCCTGCCATTGTTTCAACATAGCCGGGGCGCTGTACCAGTAAAAAGGATGCTGACAGATGATCAGATCATGATTGAGCAGCAGGTTTTTTTCTATATCTATATCTATATCGAAATCGGGATAGGTTTCATACAGATCATGAAAGGTAATTCCCTGCTGATTCTTTAAATTCCTGATGAGTCTGCTATGCACCCGCGATTTTTCGAAGGCAGGATGGGCAAAAAGTATCAGTATCCGCGCCATACATTTCCGTTTGACGCAATTTAAGAAACAGAATGCTGACGCTGATGAATTAGTTCAGCGCCTAAAGTTTGATGGCAACCCGGCCAAAAAGCTCATCGCATGCCAAATGAATTCCTTTCAAAACGTTAATGTATTATGTAGACCTTATTGCCCAAAATGTCAGACTTACTGACTAAAGAAGCGCCGGTGGCTGTTGTTTTAACATAAGCCTTTACTGATCATTGTTTTCACCATGTAAAAAATCCCACTTACGTGTTATTTTTTTCTGAAGTTTTCTTCACAATTTTAGAAATTGATGGTAACTGTATTTAAAGGCATAAACTTTGTAATATCCATCCAAACAATGATTACTATGCGACCAAGATTACTGGGATTCTTACTTGCAACACTGGGTTTTGCAGGAATGTTTTTGGCGGGGTACCTTTTTGTTACAGGTTCGGGAGGAAGAGGTCACCTGATTGAAGTGACGAGTTACCTCATTGTAGGAGCAGTTTGTTTTTTTGCAGGCATTAATTATATCTACGAATCTAACGGAGCGTTTACTAAGGAAGATGCGCAATTGGCTCATGAACTGGAAGAGATCACGCCTATTCAGCAACAGTGGCGCAGCGTTCATATTGCTCATTCCCGGCCTTCCGGGAATAATGTAAATAGCGCTTTATCTCCCACGGGCAAAGCCAGCGCGCAGAACGCGTAAAGGATGTCTTTTTTTCTGTTTTCCAGGCAACCAAACAATCGAAATGTCGTATATTCAGTAACAATAGTGTACTGATATGAAGATGTTTGCCACCTTGGGGTTATGCTTGTTCTTTTTTATAGAGCATGTAAAAGCAGATCATATCACAGGTGGAGAGATGTCGTACACGCTTCTAAGTTCTGCCGAAGGCAAAAACCGATATGATGTTACCCTGAAATTATTCATGCGCTGTAACAGCGGAAGGCAGTTCAACGATCCACTGATCATAGCCGTATTTGACAGGCGGGCATTGACCCGTATCATGGATATCAGCGTTAAGCTGGGCAGTTCTGAAACCCTTAACCTTACTGATGTAAGCCCTTGTATTACTAATCCTCCGAAGGTCTGTTATGTCGTTGGCTATTATGATACCGAAGTGGTACTTCCGTCTAATGAAGGCGGGTATACGCTTGCCGCGCAGGTGGTATACAGGATAGAAGGCATCAGCAACCTGGTTCCGAACTACCAGAATGTAGGCGCTACCTACACCGCAGAAATTCCCGGAATCGGAGAAGTAGCTTCCGGACCGCAGAATAACAGCGCTAAATTCTTCGGCAACGATATGGTGATCGTATGTTCTAAAAATTCCTTTTCTTATAGTTTTGAAGCCCGCGACGCAGATGGCGATGAGCTCAGATTTTCTTTCTGTAATGCCTACCAGGGGGGCTTTGGCGGGTTTGGCAATAACAGCAATCCGCCGCAGGCGCCTCCATATCCTTCAGTGCCCTATTCCAGCTCTTTCCAGGGAACTACCCCGCTGGGCGCTAATGTAAAGATCGATCAGGCTACTGGTGTAATTACCGGCATAGCCCCAGCCGACGGTATCTATGTGCTTACCGTATGCGTATCAGAAATACGTAACGGCATCATCATTGCCGTTCAGCGAAAAGATATTCAGATCAATATTTCAGGATGTTCCATCGCTTCCGCGTCTATTCCTGACGAATACATGCTTTGCGGCGATACCCGCTCAATTGGTGTGACCAACTATTCTTCCAGCCCGCTGATCAGTTCTTACAACTGGGATTTTATGAACGATGCCGGCGATGTACTTTATTCTGCCGATACCCGTTCTGCAAATTATACTTTCCCCAGGGAGGGCGATTATTCTATTAAACTAACGGTTAACCGCAACGGCCTGTGCTCCGATTCCACGGTATCTACCGTTAAAGTATACCCCGGATTTGTTCCCGATTTTAATTTTGCCGGCCTCTGTTATAATAAGCCTACCAATTTTACCGATGCTTCAACAACTGTATTTGGCAGCGTAAACCAGTGGTCCTGGAATTTTGAGGGGATCAACTCTTCACCCTTTGCCGCTCCCGATACTGCTTATACCTACACGAATGCCGGCGTTAAGAACGTGAGGCTGATTGTTGGCACCGACCTGGGTTGCAAGGATACCATCACTAAGGCGGTGAGCATTATTGACAAGCCGGTTATTGACCTCGCTTTCCGGGATACGCTGATCTGCCTGCCCGATAATATCCGGTTGCTGGCCAATGGAAGAGGCAATTTCAGTTGGTCGCCGGGCATTAATATTATCGGGGCTAATACAATTTCACCAACGGTGAGTCCGGTTGCTACCACAAAATATTATGTTGACCTGGAAGATAACGGCTGCTTTAACCGTGATTCCGTTACTATTAATGTAGTTGATCATGTAAGCCTGACCGCTATGGCCGATACGCTGATCTGCGCAGGCGATACAGTTCAGCTAATGACGATGACCGATGGACTGATCTTTTCCTGGGCGCCTTCGGCGCAGTTATCCCGTAATGATGTTCAGCAGCCTTTTGCGGTCACGCCTTTATCTACATTGTATCAGCTTACTGCCCGCATTGGCAGTTGTTCCGCCACCGATGATGTTCGGGTGACCGCTGTTCCTTACCCGGTGGCGAATGCCGGCACAGATACGCTGATCTGTTTCAACACCTCTGCCCTATTAAAAGGAAGTATTAACGGCAGTTCATTTACCTGGTCGCCATCAACGGCTACCGGAAATCATGGCGGTATAGGGCTGAATATGATGGTCAAACCAGCCGCAACAACGGCTTATATACTGGCGGCCTACGATAGCAGGGGATGCCCAAAGCCGGGATATGATACCGTGCTGGTCAATGTGCTTCCCGATATTTTTCCATTTGCCGGTAACGACACAGCAGTAGTGGTGGGCCAGTCGCTCCAACTGCATGCAACCGGAGGTATCCGATATGCCTGGTCGCCGGCGGAAGGTATCAGCGATTACACGCTTGCTGATCCGAAAGCGGTATTGAATACGGCTTCCAGCGGCATTAAATACAAGGCGCTGGTGTATAATGAAGCGGGTTGCGTAGATTCAGCATTTGTGACTGTTAAAGTGTTTAATACGCTGCCTTCTATTTTTGTTCCAAATGCCTTTACGCCCAATGGCGATGGTAAAAATGACGAACTGAAATTTATCGCCGCAGGCATTGAACATATCGATTACTTCCAGGTGTATAACAGGTATGGACAAATGGTGTTTAATAGTTTCAGCGACAACCATCTATGGAATGGCATGGTAGGCGGACTTAACCAGCCTTCAGGCACCTATGTATGGATGATCAAAGCCGTCGATTATAATGGCGGCAGTTATTTCCGCAAAGGAACGGTTACCCTTATACGATAGTCGCTGCTTTTATAGGTTCAATTTTAACAGTCTTTGAGTTCTGTAACTGGGTCATGAGCTCCGCTACAAGAGCGGTCCACCCGGTTTGATGACTTGCGCCTAGCCCTTTCCCCGAATCGCCATGGAAATATTCAAAAAACTGCACCAGGTTTTCATTGCCGGATTGCTGGTAGAACCAGTTGTATTCACCATATAGCCTTCGTTTACTTTCCACATCCAGTTCAAAAAGGCTGATCACCCTGCGGGTGAGTTCATCGGCTACCGCGCAAAGGTTCATTTTCACTCCCGAACCTTTGGGGCATTCCACCAGTAAACTATCGCCATAGAAATCGCCGTATTTGCGGATCGATTGAATGATCAGATAATTAATGGGCATCCAAACGGGTCCCCGCCAATTAGAATTACCGCCGAAGATATCGGAGGTGGAGTCGCCTGGGTCGTAACGGATCGTGTACACTACATTGTCTACAGTTACAGAATAAGGATGGTCGGCATGCCGTTTGGAAAGCGCACGGATGCCTCCGGGCGATAAAAACTCATCTTCATCCAGCAGCCTGTCCAGCAGGTTGACCAGCCTGTCCTGCCTCACCAGCGACAACAACATTCCCACTCCATCGCCGCCTTCTTCATTAGGCCAGAATTTATTGTCTTTTTTACGGTAGTTCTCAAACCAATCGATGCGTTTTTTAAAATCCTGCAGTTTGTCGAACACCTTTTTAGGGATGGTGGCCACCGCAAACAGAGAGGTGAGTCCAACTATTGATTGGATACGGAGCGGCGTGGGATCTGCGCCCTGCACGCACAATACATCATAAAAGAATTTGTCTTCGTTGTTCCAGAGACTATGTTCATTGAGCGATTCGGCGATCAATATAAAATGTTCAAAGAATTTGGTGGCCATGTCTTCGAAGGAGGAGTCGATCATCGCTATTTCAATGGCCATTTCCATCATGTCGAGGGCATAAGCGCCCATCCAACTGGTGCCATCGGCTTGTTCCAGTTGCATCTCGCCGGGGAAATGAAAGCTTCGGTTGAATACACCGATATTATCCAGGCCGAGGAATCCGCCCTCAAAGATATTATTGCCGTTAACGTCTTTACGGTTGATCCACCAGGTAAAGTTGATGATCAGCTTCTGGAAGATTTTTTTCAGAAATACGATATCGCCTTCTCCTGTCAGTTTCTTTTCGATATTATACACCTGTATTGCCGCCCTGGCATGTACGGGAGGGTTTACATCGCTAAAGTTCCATTCATAAGCCGGGAGCTGTCCATCGGGTTTCATGTACCATTCGCGCATGATCAGCAGCAACTGGTGTTTGGCGAAGGTAGGGTCGGGGCGGGCCATGGATATACATTGGAAAGCCAGGTCCCAGGCGGCATACCAGGGATATTCCCATTTGTCGGGCATGGAAATGATATCCTGGTTTTTGAGATGCTGCCATTCATGGTTACGGCCGGTCATTTTACTATTGCTGACAGGCGTAATGCCATCGCTGGTGGCCAGCCATTCTTCTACATCGTAATGGTAATACTGTTTACTCCACAGCAGGCCTGCAATGGCCTGACGCTGGATACGGGCCATATCTTCGGTTAGGCCTATGGGTAAGATGGACGTATAATAATCGTCGGCTTCCTGTTTGCGTATGGCGAATATTTTTTCGAAGCCTTTGGAAAAGGCATTCTCGGTCATCGTATTACTCAGCCGGCAGTAGATGGTTTTCGTGCCGCCAGCAGGAATTCTCAATTTGTAGGAAGGAGAAAACTTGGTGCCCTTTTTTTTACTGCGAAGGGCGGCAATATTTGTTCCTTTAATGATGGCGTCATGAAAAGCGTCTTTGGTGAAAATGGATTCATTCGGAACGCCGGTAACTTTTAAGGTGTTGGTCTCGTTATTGGTGAATAGCGCGTCATTTGGCTGTTGAAAATAGAAATAATAATTCTCCAGCCGGTGATGCTCTACCTTAACCGAAGTCTTATTCATGTAGGTGATACATGGCTGGTTGCCGGGATCCTGGCCTTTCCATCGATTATAGAACCATAGAGTAGGCAAAACCGTTATATCGGCGGCTGTGCAGTACCGGTTGGTGACATCGATCTTGATAAAGATATCTTTCGGTCCCTGTTTGGCGTAAGAGATCAGCACATCAAAATACTGGTTGTCGGCAAATATGCCGGTATCAAGTATTTCATATTCCGGATCCTGCCTTGTCCGCCTGCGGTTTTCTTCCCGAAGTAACCAAACAGGAAACTGAAATTGCCAAAAACTATCTCGCAGCACCGGAGTTGAATATTTTGAACCGAATTGTTTCCGCATTTCTAGAAATTGCTGAAATTCAAGCACTAAACCAAACCCC
>JBDTVL010000113.1:0-7225 GCA_040007215.1 Flavitalea sp. | reverse complement strand
TTTGGTAATGCCCATATTATATAACCTGGTATTGACCGCCGACCGGTACGAGATCAGGGATCCTTTCAGCAAAATAGCGCTGATGGAGGAATCAAAGGCTGCAGCATGAAGCAGGGGAATGCCCATATCGCCAATAGCCATCGCTCCGATCTTTTGCGGGTTTACATAGGGTCGTGTTTTGAGGTAATTAACAACGCTGATAATATCTGCCGCCTGGACAGCAGGAATACTTCTGCCAATCAACAAGGCGGTATACCCATCGCTGTTTCCCCGGGCTGCCGTATTTTTTACTTCGCCGATACCCAGAACATCTACGGCTGCCACGATGTATCCTTTGTTCACCAGTTTTTCTATCTCTCCGCCAGGATAAGCTTCCGCCTCTTTCCCTTTCGCATGTATATATACGATAGTGGGCCTTTGACCTTCCATGCCGGATGGCGTGAACAGTAAGAATGGAATGGCATAATTCCCTGATCCGTTAATCGCATATTTGGAAACAGCGTATCCCTTTCGCTGATACCTTCCATTGATAAACCCTTCTCCTGCATCGCCGGGCGCTATATAACCGGAAAGAGCTATTGCCCGGTCTTTAAGGGCGGTAAGATGATGGTCAATATCTTTCCTGGCGCTATCGAGCCTGGCAGTTAGTTTTTCCGCTTCTTTCCTGTTCACATCAAAGATCATATCGCCTCCCAGCGAAGTGGAGATCTGTCCGGTGGAAGTTACCTTCAACGCTTTCATTTCTTCCTCCGATAAAAGATCTGTTGGTATTTCTGCCGGGCTGCCGCTGATTCCAAAATGTTTCATGAAAAAAGTATAGATGGCCAGCCTGATGCTTGCGGTCATCCAGTGTTTGGAATCATCTTCAACAAGGTCAATATTATCTTCTTTATCGAATGCCTTATAGCAATTCCTGGCTTCTCTAAGGGCTTCCCTTGCACCCTGCATAGAAAGATACTGATCCCGGGAAACAAAGTTCATCAGCGTGGGCTTAGGGGCTCTAACTTCGAGCAGGTCTTCGAAACTGATGCCTTTGGCCATCCCGCCAATGAATACAGTTTCCGCATCCTGTGCGCCCTTGGTTTCTAGTTCCCGCTTCGAAGCGGTAGACCAACTGCAGGGAACTGACACCTTAACTCTTTCATCAATAGCGGAAATATAGGAGGTAACTGTTCCTCCTCCGGAAAAGCCGGTTACGCCGATGCGTTCGGCGTCTACATCCTTTCTCGAAAGCAGATAGTCGATGGCCCTGATGCCTTCCCAGGTAAAATATCTTGCCGGCGATGTTCCGGCTAAGAAATTCTGGTTGCCAAAATAGCAGTGCTCTATAACCGTATATCCTATGGAAGAAAAATTAATGCTGCTGTCGAAATACTGCACATGTTCGCCCTGTCCCGGCGGATCGATAGCCAGTACGATCATTCCCTTGCTCACGAGATTGGTAATGATGATCTGGTAAAGCTCTACTTTATAACCCTCCTGGTCGTGCCCCATTACATTGAGTATGGCCGGCGCTTTTCCCCGGAGTTTATCGGGAATATATAAACAGCCCGTTACATAATAGCCAGGAAATGCTTCATACACGAGCTTTTCAATCCGGTATCCTTTTCTTTTTATAATGCCGGTGATCTTTGCATTGAGCGGGGTTTTTTGAGGAAGGGGTCCAAGCAGCGAAAGCAGTTTTTCTTTTACCAGTTGTTGCCGGTTCAGCCATTGCTGTTTTGTTTTTATTTGCGCTATTTCCTTATCACGCGCATCATATAGCGTTGATGCCTGACAGTTGAGGTATTGGATCAGGCTGCTTCCGGGATTATTCCATTTGATCCATTGCTGGAACACATCCAGGTTTTCTTTTTCTCCTGCAGGAGGATCTCCGGGTGTAACAGGTTGGGCAAAAGCTGCGGGCGAAAAAGTCATTATGCAGCATATGATTGAGCTAATAAAGATGGGTTTTTTTTCCATTTTCGGTTATATTAGGTGGAAATAAAATACAGGTTGGCGAAAAATACTCAGAGAACGCGGAACAGTATTTTTAGGCGAATACTTTCCACGCTCGTGCAGGAATCCGAAAGTAGGAATTTATTTTAATACGTAGAAAACTTTGTGAGAAAGCGGCTACCGGATTTAATTGCGGTAAAAAGAATAGTTCTCTTTTGTGATGATGTCTATTGGCATGAATTGTATCGGTTCTACCGGCGAGGCCAGCACCAGGTTCTGGTAAAGAGCCATAATGCCGCGGTAGGCCTGGTCGAAGGGTTTCTGGCAGATCAGGAAATCTATATAACCCTGTTGCAGATAGTCGACATTTTCTTTCAGGAAATCATAACCTATCAGCAATATATCCTTTCCGGTTTCCTTAAGGTAATGTGCTACCATCGATACCCTTGAATTGATCACATAGATCACCCTTACATCGCTAAGTTTTCCCAGTTCTTCGGAGAGCGTTTTTTCAATCGAAACCGGATCTATCTGGTGTATATTCAGCCTGCTGATCTTATTGGGCTTTTTATGTTCCTTGAAATAATCCATGAAGCCCTCTTCTTTTTTGAACAGGAACTCAAACTCAGTGGCGATGTTTACTATCAGTACCCTGTCGGTTTCTTTGACAAGATAACTGATGAGACTACCAGCGAGGTAACCGCTTTTATATACATGGGGGCCGATAAAACAAAGACTTTTCTGATCGGGCAGATCGGAGTTGATGAATACATAGGGGATATTCAGCTCCCTGCAGCTCTCTACAAACTTAAGGCCTTCTTCCACGAACGACGGCGCCACCAGGATACCATCTGGCCGGCTTTTCAATAGGGCCTGTGATTGTTTTGCGAAAGATTTTTTATCATTCTGATCAAAGAAATGTTTCTCGATCCTGATACCATACTGCCTGATCTCTGATTCAGCCTGATGAATACCTTTCAGCGGTGCTTCCCAGAAGCTGGTTTCCTCTGATACCTTCGGGATCAGCGAAGCGAGATGAATGATCTTCCGGGAAGCAAGCCTCCTGGCCAGCAGGTTGGGCTGATAATCCAGTTCGCCTATGATCCTGGTTATTTTATCACGTGTGGCGGCAGAAACGCCGGATCTTTTATGAATGACGCGGTCAACTGTAGCTATCGATACGTTAGCCCTCCTGGCTATTTCTTTAATTCCTGAAAGTTCCGCTCCATTCTTTTTCATATTCAAACTTGGCGCTGACCATTGATTAGATGAATGTCAAATCTACAATTATTTATGAACGTTAGGGGAAGCTGCAAAAAGGGTCTCGCCAAACCAGGATGGCTGATGAAAATCGGGCTGGGGCATATTGATATTATTCCAGGCAAAATAATGCGGGAAGGGCAGTTTATCTCCGCATTTGTAAAAGTTGGCGCTACAGGCTAATCCATCTACAGAAGCCAGGTTACTGCGAAAAAATGCGCTAACGGGAATAGCCATCGTGATCTGCCACCTGGCGCGTGTATGGGTATCGGCCGTGATAGATACATTACGCCTGATCAGGTCGCTGACGGCTGCAGTGGCGGATTCCCTCGACTGACGCTTTTCGCCGAAACTCATCAGGCAGGTTCCGATGCTGTTGAATTCGAAATTATAATACTCCGCATTTTTTGTAAGAGAGATGAAAAATTCCACGCAGCTATCCTCGTACACCGGTTCATTGGCCTTACGATAGCGGGCCCGGATATGATCTTCCTCTACCTGGTATTTGATAAATACGCAATCGCCGGAATGGGCTATCCTGAATACTACATTGGGTTTATTGCCCGGAAGCGGCCACGGCTCCTGGTCGATCCGATTCGCCTCGAGCCCATCAAGGTAGGCCGAGATATCTTCAAGCGGACTTTGGTACGTGAGCGCAACGGCAAAAGGGACTGTTAGTTTTTTCATTACAGGACGCAGATTTGATTATGCCGTAAATAAAAGCATTTATTTTAATACTGCGGCTAATAACGAGGAGGAAACGTTTCTTATGCTTAATTTGTATTTCAAAAGCTACTATATGAGTTATCGTTTTTATCCAGTTTCCCGCCTGTCAACCGTGATGTTTTGTTACTTGCTGCTTGCCGCTTCGGCCTGCAATGATTCAAAACCTGTCTCTCCTGAAAAAACGCCAACGGGTAAGATCACCTGGCCCGATGGGAAGAAGGTTGCGATCAGTCTTAGCTTTGATGATGGACGGCTAAGCCAGGTAGACTCGGGTACCGTCATGCTGGATAAATTTGGCGTGAAAGCTACTTTTTACGTTGTGCCATCAGCGGTAGAAAATCGCCTGGAAGGATGGAAGAAAGCAGTTGCTGCCGGCCATGAAATCGGCAACCACTCGCTGTCTCATCCCTGCACAGGCAATTATAGTTTCTCGAGAGATAATGCGCTGGAAGATTATACCCCTGAAATGATGCGCCACGAACTGGAGGGATGTAATAAAAAAATTCAGGAATTGCTGGGCGTCAAGGCCGAAGTATTTGCTTATCCCTGCGGTCAGAAATTTATTGGCAGAGGCGGCCATGTTCAGAGCTATGTGCCTATTGTAGCAGGAATTTTTCTATCGGGAAGGGGATGGCTTGATGAAGCCCCCAATGATCCTTTATTCTGCGATCTTGCACAGATCACCGGGATGGAAATGGATGGGAAAGATTTTGAACAGGTGCTTCCAATGATTGAATCTGCCAGGACCGACGGATCCTGGTTAACGCTGGCCGGCCATGAGATGGCATCGGGCGGCGCGCAAACCACCAGGCTGCGGATGCTGGAAAAATTAATACAGTATGCGCAGGATCCTGCAAATGGCGTGTGGATAGCGCCGGTTGGCACAGTGGCAAAATATATTCTCGAACAGAAAAAGAATAAATAAAATCCGGAAATTTATTCCATCACCGGTAAGATAATGCCGCTGGTATTGTTCCTGTCATGGAAAATGCGGATAGTCGATTTAATAAACTGGTCGTTCACTGCCTGGTAAATATTAATAAACTGCTGTGGGTTGCGATCGATAAGCGGGAACCAGCTGCTTTGAATATGCACCATGATACGGTGACCTTTTTTAAAGGTGTGCGCAACATCATTCATCGAAAATTTTATTTTGGCGATCTTTCCCGGAGTAAGCGGTTCAGGCTTTTCAAAGCTGTTACGAAAACGACCGCGTAAAACATCCCCGCGAACCAGCATCTGGTATCCGCCCATCAGATAGGTGTCATCATCATCATCGTATTTAAAATCATCCGGGAATACATCGATCAGTTTTACTACAAAATCAGCATCGGTAGTAGAAGCGCTAACAGTAAGATCTGCGGTGATGGGGCCTGCAAGCGTAAGGTCGTGAGTAAGCGATTCTGTTTCAAATACCAGCACATCGGTTCTTTGCGAAGCGAAACGCTGGTCGGCAGTCATATATTCTTTTATTCTTCGCGATGATTTGTCTTCGATATAAGGAACCGGTTTTGAAGGATCGCTGGTAAAGGAGGATGAGGATTGAATGGATGAAGGTTTCTGCCAGGATAATTTTCCGCCTTCCTGCAGGTAAAGCGGTTTGGCTATTGCGGCTGAAGGAGGCCAGGCGGTAAATTTCTTCCAGTTATTTTCTCCCGAAAAGAAAATGTTTGCCTTACCGATATCCTCAACCGAACCTTTTCCTTTCAGATAATAGTTGAAAAAAGGAATTTCTATATTTTTCATATACCAATCGGAGGTAGCCCCGCCAAATTGTATATAGCCCACCGAACGGCCTTCATCTCGTGTCCATTGCCCATGGTACCAGGGGCCCAGCGCTAATAGGTTTGTAGTAGCAGGACTTTGTTTACTGATCGCTTTAAAGGTGTTCAATGGTCCGAACAGATCTTCCGCATCGAAAAAGCCGCCTACCAGCAGCATGGCAGGCTTGATATTAAAGAGAGCTGTTCGCATATCCCTGGCTTTCCACCAGGCATCATAGTTAGTATGCAACATCATCTGTTTCCAGAAAGCGATAGTGTCGCCGGTAAGCTTGGTGAGGTTGGGTAATGCGCCTGCGCGCAGAAAAAAATCGTAAGCATCGATAGCCGGGGGCGTGAAAGCGGCATCAGGCCATTCGCCTACAGGAGAAGGCCTGGGGCTTCCAAAGCCGGTAGTGAAAAATCTGAATGCATCAAAAAGCGCCAGGGCGCCGTTGCGATGAAAATCATCGCCCATGAACCAGTCGGTAACGGGGGCCTGGGGACTAACCGCCACTATAGCGTGATGTTCACAGATAGCTGCCTGCGAAGCATAGAAGCCATTATAGGAAACGCCGGTTACGCCTGCCTTGCCATTGTTGCCTTTAATATTTTTAATGAGCCAGTCGACCGTATCAAAGGCATCGGTCGATTCATCTGTTTCCGTGGAAGATTTTTTATGAGCAATAAAAGGCCGTATGTCTTCAAACAAACCTTCGCTCATAAATTTTCCACGCACATCCTGGTTCACGATAATATATTTTTCACGCAGGTAAGCGAGCTTGGAATTATTCCAGATCGCATCAAAACGATCGCCATAAGGCGCGCAGGAAAAAGGCGTTCGGGTCAGCAACAGCGGATGTTTTTCCACACTATCTGCAGGTATATACATCGAAGTAAACAGGCGCACGCCATCGCGCATAGTGATGTATACTTCCTTCTTTATATAATTGTTTCTTACCCAGGCAGAATCATTATTGACTGATTGTGCCTGGCAGGCCAGCGCCGCAATAGTCATTAGGAACCAGGCATAGAAATATTTCATACATACTACTATTTACCTCCCGATGCCATTTTGAGGGCCTGGGTGGCGGTATAATATTTTGCCAGCATATTGGGTACTTCCCAATCCGGCAGTTTTCCTTCTTTGAGATATTGCAGGAACCGGGTGGTCACCTGGGCAAAATGTTCTTCATGGCTAACTTTATACTTGTCGGGAATAACCACTTCCCAGATCTTGCCATTCTTTTTTAAGGTAACGCCGGGATATAACTGTTCTATTTTTTTCAGCGCTTCCTGCAACGTAGTATCTGTAGCCGCGTTATTTACTTTGGGTTCGATATATAAAACAGGCTTGTAGTTTTGTTCTTTGCCCTGGAGGATAACCAGGCTGGCTTTAGATCCGCGAATAACAGAGAAATGCGTATCGCCGCCCCCTTCCGGAGCCTGGAAATTCCAGGTAACAGAAACTTTAGCATGTACGTCTTTGATCGTGTAGTTCATTTCACCATTAGAATATACTTCCAGTAAACTATCCTTCA
>JBDTVL010000112.1:0-7225 GCA_040007215.1 Flavitalea sp. | reverse complement strand
AAACCTGCCACAGAAAATGAAGGGAAAGTATTGATGGGAACGCTGGCATGGAGCGGTAATTTTAAATTCGACTTTGAGAAAGACGCCTATGATCATCTTCGT
Source organism: Flavitalea sp. (assembly GCA_040007215.1). Taxonomy (GTDB): domain Bacteria; phylum Bacteroidota; class Bacteroidia; order Chitinophagales; family Chitinophagaceae; genus Flavitalea. The sequence continues at coordinate 7,123 of JBDTVL010000112.1, read as the reverse complement.
CTTATAACAGGTATTAATCCATTTGCCTCCGATTATACGCTGGCGTCGGCTACAATATTTCGCACCCCTTCTTTCATTTATACGCTTTCGAATAATGGTAAAGGCGAAGCCAGCCGGAATTTACATTCCTGGGCAAGAAACTATCGCTTGAAAGATGGCAATGGTTCGAGGCTCACTTTACTAAATAACTGGGAAGCTACTTATTTCGACTTCGACGAAAATAAACTCGTTGGTTTATTTAAAGGCGCAAAAGATCTTGGCGTTAACCTGTTTTTACTCGACGATGGTTGGTTTGCGAATAAGTATCCCCGCAATGATGATCATGCAGGGCTGGGCGACTGGCAGGAGAATGTTAAAAAACTTCCTAACGGTATCGGCTACCTGGTAAAAGAGGCTAAAGCTGCAGGAATAGGATTTGGTATATGGGTAGAACCCGAAATGGTTAACCCTAAAAGCGAATTGTATGAAAAACACCGCGACTGGGTATTGCGTCAGCCCGGGCGCCCTGAAACTTATTTCAGGAACCAACTGGTCCTGGACCTTGTGAATCCTGAGGTGCAGAATTTTGTATTTGGCATATTGGATACCATGCTGACCAAAAACCCGGATATGGCCTATATTAAATGGGATTGCAACGCTGTTATCTATAATGCGCATTCCATGTACCTGGCCAAACAGAAATTGCCGCAGAGTCATGTATATGTAGAATATGTGAGAGGATTGTATAAAGTGCTGGACAGGCTGAGAAAGAAATATCCATCCATACCCATGATGTTGTGCAGCGGCGGCGGCGGAAGAGTGGATTACGAAGCGCTGAAATATTTTACAGAATACTGGCCAAGCGATAATACCGATCCGCTGGAACGAATATTCATACAATGGGAGAACTCGTATTTCTTTCCTTCTATCGCTTCCTGTAATCATGTAACGAATTCAGGGAATCAACCGTTCAAGTATAAGATAGATGTAGCCATGATGGGCAAACTGGGTTTTGATATCGTAGTAGATCATCTTACTCCCAGCGACCTCGTATTTGGTAAGCAGGCGCTGAAAGTATATGATTCCATCTCAGGATTAGTATGGCATGGCGACCTCTACAGGCTGGCCGATCCGAAGGAAAATAATATGGCTTCGTTATTATATGCCAACCCGGAAAAAACCCGGGCGGTGATGTTTAATTATCTTACTAACTACCGCACTTTACTGTCGGCCAGGATCGATCCTGTTAGATTAAATGGGCTTGACGCTGCGAAAAAATATACGGTAAGGGAAATAAATACCTACCCGGGACAGGAAGTAAATGCGCAGCCTGCTAAAACCTATTCCGGCGATTACCTGATGAATGTGGGTATCAATCCTGATATCAGCTATAAAAGATCAAGCGTAGTGCTGCTGATAGAAGAGCAGAAGTAATTGGTTATATAATGTAGTTTTAAGCATGAATTGCTGGATAGTCCTGATAATTCTCGTTGCAGGAATGACGCTGAGCGTATGGTTCCAAAAACTCAGTATGGCGGCGGCTATTGTTGGGGGCATTATTGGCTACAGCATTTTCATGGGCGCCGGGTATACCGGCCTTGCTATTCTTACTGCCTTCTTTTTAACAGGAACTGCAGCAACTTCCTGGAAGATGAACCGCAAAAAAACACAGGGATTTGCAGAATCTCATAATGGAAAAAGAATGACCGGACAGGTCATAGCGAATGCGGGAGTGGCCGGGGGGCTGGCTTTGGTCAGTTGGATATTTCCTCAAGGCAGGGAACTGTTTATCATGATGATCGCCTCCGCTTTTTCTTCAGCAACCGCCGACACTTTATCGTCCGAATTAGGTAATGTATACGGAACGCGTTTTTATAATATACTCAGTTTTAAAAAAGATCAGAAGGGATTAAATGGCGTTATCAGTATGGAAGGAATGCTTTTCGGCATTGCAGGAAGCGCGCTCATCGCGTTTATTTATGCTGCAGGTATGGGTTTCAATAAAAATATTCTCTGGATTATTCTTGCCGGAACTATCGGAAATATCACCGACTCTATTCTTGGCGCTACGCTGGAGCGCAGGCAGTTCCTGAATAATAATGCGGTTAATTTTTTGAATACGCTGGCGGCGGCTGCATTTGTATATGCTGCGCATTTTATTTCATGATATTTTTTTCTTATCTGCAAATAGGCTTATGGATATTTCAATGATAACGTTCCCACTTTTTTATCCGGGCAATTGTTGCTTACGAGTTTTCTTTCATAGTATCTTCCCTTCCTGATCGACGATGCTGTAGCGCGTATCATTGAACGAAGCTTAAATCAAAAACTCTTTCTCTCAAAAATCTGAAGATGAAAATAACGGATATAGAATGCCATATTCTTGTGGCCCCCGATTTGCAAATGAATGCTACTTCTTCTTCCCAGGATAATGTAGTTATTATTGTAAGAACAGATGAAGGGATTTACGGCGTTGGAGAAACAGATACCGGTCCCTGGCTGGTTAAAGCGGCAATAGAAGCTCCTGGCAGTCATACTATGGCGATGAATATTAAAGACCTGCTGATAGGCATGGATCCATTCGACACATCGGCTATCTGGGAAAAAATATATACGTACACCGCTATGAGCGGCAGAAGAGGCGCTGTGATTTGCGCGATGGGCGGTATTGATATGGCCTTGTGGGATATTAAAGGAAAAGCGTTGGGCCTGCCGGTATACAAACTGATGGGCGGTAGTCATAAAGATCATATCACCCCGTACGCTTCTCTGTTACCCAATGGCAACTCTGTCCAGGAATATAAAAAATCGCTTGTTGACTGGACCACTAAAGCAAAACAATACGGATTCAAAGCGGCGAAGCTGGAATGTATACTGGGCGGACCTTATTACCATGGAGGCCTGCGTGGCACCGATGAAGATATGACCGAGATCATTACCGCTTGCAGGGAGGCTGTTGGATTTGATTTTGACCTGATGGTAGATGTTGGTTATTTATGGCAGGATGCAAGAAGCTGCCTTCGAACTATTCGTAAATGGGAAGACCTGGATATTTATTTCCTGGAAACGCCTTTGCAGATTGATAACCTTGAAGGGTATGCTTGCCTCGCCAGGGAATCTCATATCAGAATTGCAGCGGGAGAATGGCAAAATACAAGATTCGAATTTATGGATCTGATGGATAAAGGAATGATTGATGTAGCGCAGCCGGATATTGGCAGAGTAGGAGGATTAACTGAAGCCTTGCGGGTGGCGCATATGGCGCATGATCGCGGTAAACTGATCGTTCCGCATTGTTGGAAAACAGGTATTGGCATTGCCGCATCTGCTCATCTCGCCGCATCCATACCTAACTGCCCTTTCATTGAATTCCTTCCTGCAAAATTGTGCGAATCTGTTTTACGCAGAGAACTGGTGCCGGATCCGCTGGTGATGAAAGAGGGAAAATTAATGCTTCCGGATAAGCCCGGACTGGGTATAGAGCTGAATTTTGACGCCATAGAGAAATATTCGGTTAAGTAAACGATATTGCCTTGTAAAATATTTGGAAGATAATTGGGCGGATAATATCAGGTTAACGTCGGTTCCTTCAGGAAAAAAAACAGGCATATGAATATTTCTTTTCAGCATAAGATCGTAGTGGTTACCGGCGCCGCAAAGGGGATCGGAGCCGCCATAGCGCGTTTGTTTCAGGAAACCGGCGCTACGGTAATATTGATTGATATTGACACGGAAGCCGCCAACCTGTTTCCCGGGCAGCAGCAAAAAGCGCACTTCTACCAGTGCGATGTAAGCGATCCCAACCAGGTTAAAAATACTTTTGAACAGATATCGCAAAAGTTTGGAAGAATAGATACGCTGGTGAATAATGCCGGGATACAAAGTCATGGTAAGGTAGCGGACATGGAAGTGGAGGTATGGGACAGGACCATAAATGTAAATCTCAAGAGCGCTTTTTTATGTTCAAAATATACGATCCCTTTAATGAAAGAAAGCTCATCGCCTGTTATAGTTAATATAGCCAGCGTACAGGCATTGGTATGCGAGGAAAATGCCTCCGCCTATGTAGCTTCCAAAGCGGGAATGTTAGGACTGACAAAAGCTATCGCTGTCGACTATGCACCACATATCCGTTGCGTTGCCGTTTGCCCCGGCGCGGTAAATACAGAGATGCTGAAAAATGACTTGCTGATGAGCGATGATCCGGAAAAATTTCTCAGCGATACCCGGGATATCCACCTGGTAAAAAAGATCGCTGAACCTGCCGATGTCGCTTCCCTCGTGGTTTTCCTGGCCAGCGAGCGCGCTGCATTCTGTACCGGTGAATATTACCGGATGGATGGAGGTATAGGCGCCCGGATAGCGGTAATGTAGACCTGCAATGAATGTTATCAATGATCGCCTTATGAAATATAAAGTTGAGATTGCTTCTTCACAAGACCTGATCTGCGGAGAAGGCCCCGTATGGAATAATAAAAACGGATTGCTGTATTGGACAGAAAGCTTGGGGGATGAAATTTACCGCTATGACCGGCAAACCGGTAAAACGATTCTGCATCATAAAGGTATTACGGCGGCTTCCCTGGCGCCGCATAAAAATGAAGGGCTCGTCATCAGCGGTAAAAATGGGTTTTCTGTATTGTCGCCCGATAAATCAGTAACCGTTTGCAATAATATGGCGGGAGATATTCCAGTGGTTAATCTCAACGATATTATCGCCGATCCTCTGGGCGGTATTTTCGGGGGGCAGGAAGCTTTCGCAGAAGATAAAAAATATGAAACCGGTTATGTGTTCAGGCTCGATAAAGATGGAGATGTAAAAGTGGTGGCCGATGGCATTCATTTATCTAATGGAATGGGCATTAGTCCCGATTGCAGCAGCTTCTACCTGATCGATACCATTCCCGGGAAATTGTACCGATTCGATTATAACCGGCATACCGGCGCTATTTCTAACCAGAAAGTATTGGTACAATTCGACCGGCAGCAGGGATTGCCGGATGGTATGACCGTAGACAGCGAAGGCTTTCTTTGGGTGGCCATGTTCTTTGGCGGCAGGATCATTCGCCTGGATCCTGATGGCAGGATAGAGCGGGAAATCAATCTTCCCTGCAAACAACCCACTTCCCTGGCATTTGCCGGTAAAAACTTAAACGAATTATTCATTACCTCTGCAAACCTGGAATGGAAAACGCCTTTAGCTCCTGACGGGCATGACTATTCTGCGCTGAAAGGCGGCAGTCTGTACAGGATAGAAACCGACTTCACAGGGAAAGAAGAATTCCTGGCAGGTATTTAGTTGTCCCCCCTTAGGAACCTTCTTTTTAAGGAATGATATCAGGCTTTGCCAGCTTGCGTTATTTATTTGTAACTTAACTGCTTTTATTCAAGTATGTTAACACACGCTGAATTATTAGAACTGAAGCGCTGGAATACGCCCACCATTTATAATGGATGGGAACAGATCACCCGTCGCAATGCGGGAAGAGATGGATTTAATATAGAAGAAACACGCGATTTTATGCCCGTACTGGGCCCTATGGTCGGTTATGCGGTGACGCTAGTCATTGAGCCGGGAAATGCTGCGCATTCGAAAATTAACCCTTTGGCATGGAGCGACTATCGAAAATATATCGCTTCAGTTCCCGGCCCTAAAATAGTAGTGATACAAGACCTGGATAAGCCCGCCTTGTACGGGTCTTTCTGGGGAGAGGTAAATGCCAATATCCATCATGCGTTAGGTTGTGTGGGAACTATTACCGATGGCGGTATTCGCGACCTGGATGAAATGACAAACGCCGGGTTCAAAGCTTTAGCAAGGCGTTTATGCGTTGCCCACGCTTTCGTTTCGCCGGTAAAATGGAATTGCGAAGTGGAGGTTTTTGGTCAAAAGATAAAACCGGGGCAGTTGATCCATGCCGATAAACATGGTTTTCTGGCTGTGGAAGAAGAAGAAGAAAAGGATCTGCTGGATGCCGCAAGGTTCATGGATTCCAATGAATGTAATACGCTGATCTCGGCGGCAAGAGATACGGCCGGAAAGACAAAAGAAGAAATATTACAGGGTATGAGCAAGGCTTCTGAGGTATTTGGCGTCGAAGCAAAAAGAAAATTTGGTATACGTAGGGACTGGATATTTGGCGATGGAGGATCTGCCACTTATTAAAAACTATTGCACTAAAAGCTATTTATTAATTTTATAATACCGTTAAAATGACAGAAAGAAGAAGTTTTATTAAACAAAGCATTTTGGGTACTGCCGGCGTTGCTATCGGTGGTATGGGGTTTAGCGCTAAATCTTACGCTTCTATCATTGGCGCAAATGCCCGCCTCAATGTAGCCGTAATAGGCATTCGCGGGCAGGGCAGCGCACATATCAATAACTGGTGCGATATAAAAGACCAGTCGAATGTTCGCCTCAAAACCTTGTGCGATACCGATGAACAGTATTATGCCGAACATGCTAAAACGGTTTTTACAAAAACTGGCGTGAAACCCTTAACGGAATGGGATATGCGAAAAGTGTTCGACGACAAGGAAATTGATGCGGTGTCGATGGCTATTCCTAATCATTGGCATGCGCTGGCCACTATCTGGGGCTGCCAGGCTGGGAAACATGTGTACGTAGAAAAACCAGCCTGCCATAATATGTTTGAAGGGCGCAAAATGATCGAGGCGGCGCGCAAATACAATGTGCGCGTGCAGGTAGGTCATCAGAACCGTTCGATAACCAACGTGATGAAAGCAATGCAATTCCTTCATGACGGAGGTATCGGCGACGTATATATGGCGCGCGGCTTATGTATTAAACCACGCGATTCATTTGGTATCGCCAAAGACGGGCCGCCTCCCGCAACGCTTCATTATGACCGCTGGCTGGGACCGGCGCCTTATCGCCAGTACAATGAAAAGAAGGGCCATTACAACTGGCATTGGTTCTGGGATACCGGTAATGGCGATACTGGCAACCAGGGACCTCACCAGTTTGATATTGCCCGCTGGGGACTTAATAAAAATGAACATCCTGTATCGGTGTATTCTGCAGGCGGGATTTATGGCATCCATCCGGAAGAATGCGCGCAGGAAACGCCGAATACGCAGACCTCTGTATTCAAATATGCCGATGGTAAAATGCTTGAATTTG
>JBDTVL010000111.1:0-7250 GCA_040007215.1 Flavitalea sp. | reverse complement strand
ATGGCTGGCCGGCAAAGATAAATTCAACTACTTCGCATTCGCCTGACGGCATCGAAAATCGGTTGACATAGCTGATGGTTGAATCCGGGATTAATGATGTATAGAATTCTGCGGCTTGCTTTGCTTGCTGGTTGAACCAGAGGTGAGGTTTGATGGTTAACATAAGTAAAATAATGAATGATAATAATAACAATTAATCTTTCGTATCCTCCATTTCCAATAAATCTTTTTCTTTCAGCGTTCCGGTTTTTTTGCTTCTGAGTTCTCTGATTTTTTCGGGGCTTACCGATTTTATCGACTTAGCAACATACGCATTGTGGAGATACTCGATGATATCGGATATGTCTTTGTCAGTAAAATTATTTCCAAAGTTTGGCATGCTTCCATTAAAAGTATACAGTTTTCCGTTGAGATGCAGGGGGCCTTCCAAACCATTTAAAATAATCATCGCTAACCTTTCTGCTGATCCCTCAACAAAAGGAGATCCTTTAAGGGGAGGCGCCAAATGTTCCATTCCATCTCCATCAACGCCATGACAAGTAGCGCAGGAGCTGCGAAAAAGAGTATATCCGTTTGTTCTTGCGTCAATCGCAGGAGCTACCTCTATATAAATGGAATTCATTTTCCCTTCCCGCTTATTCTTAATGGTCTGACTTAACAGATCGTTCAATAGGCTATCCGGCTTTTTGCCGGGATTTGTTTTCCTGATCGATGTCTGAAAAGCCTCTTCCAACCCTTTTAAACTGCTTACAACCGCTTCCTGGTAAATCGGTTTGTCAGGATAAGTAGTGGCTATTTTTTCAAGTACGGGTAAAAATGCCTGGCGCGATAAACTAGTCCATGGGCCAAGGGAAGCTGCGAGGTAGAAATTGATAACGGCAGTGTTCTTATTTAGCAGCGCTGTTGCCAATGCAGCCATAGATTTAACATTAGCATCCACGCTGAACTTTTCCAACAGTTGCAGCGCATGGGCTGTCAGCATAGCGTCTCCCTGCAACGCTGCTCTTTGAAGAAATTCAAAAGAAAGCGCCTGCAATCCATCCAATACGTATAATGCATGTATGGCTGTGACGGCATGTTTGCTGTCTTGCGCCAGCTTCTCCAATTCAGGCAGCTCCGATCTTTGCTGTTTGAATATTAATAGTTGTTGGGCCCTGTCCCTGATCCATCCATTATCGTTTTTTAACAGCGCTACCAGGTCGGCGCCTGATATGTTAACAAAATCCGGGATAACGCCAAGCGGCTTTTCCTTACTCTTTATTCTTAATATACGCCCTGCCTTTACCAATGTATCCAGTTTTTTTGCGGCGATTCCATCATTATAATACGGAGTGGCAAATGCACGGTATTCAACAATTCCACGATGCATATCTACTACATACATGGCGCCATCAGGACCATTGAATAAATTTACAGGACGGAAACCTTCATCTGCAGACGCCAGAAATTCACGATCATTCCAGGCCCCGGCGGCTGTCGTTTTAAGATCTTCAAACGTCAGTATATCGCGCTTTACCAGGTTTCCCTGCGGTTCACAGACAAACACATTCTGGTTGTAGGCTTCCGGGAACTGGCCTCCGCGGTAAACCATGGGCCCGCAGGATGCGGTAACATTGAGCAACAAACTGTCTTTATCCAGTATTCCTTTTTCATAGCCTCTGTTTACTGTAGTAGGGTGCAAAGGGTATACTCTTTGATTTTCAGTAAGCGATTTATTAATGGCCTCTTCAGGTTTTAAAAATGGGTTGCCAATAAGGGTATTCGGCAGTACATAATCGGCTGCTATATGTAATTCGTTATAATTATAATAAAGCCGTCCAAAATTATCTTTGGAAATACCAAACTGTCCGCGAAAAGAAGTAGGTTCCTTTATCCATTTACCTTCTTTAAGCTGGTACCTGAAATTCGAAAAAGCGCTATATATCCAGTTATCGATGTTCATCATTAATCCATTAGCCTGGGCTTCCGGGCTGCCGCCAACCGCGTATAAGGAATCAACAAGGGTCTTTTTTCCGGGCTTGTCATTATTTATTTCTACAAACCAAAGATTGGGAGGGGCTGAATATAATAATCCGCCATACACATGCGCCACAGACCTGGGCAGCACAAGGCTATCCAGGAAAACTTCTGCATGTTCGGCCAGGCCGTCTTTATCACGATCTTCGAGTATAGTAATTCGGCCATTAGGAGCATCATCGCCTGTCCCTTTGAGATTAGGCATGAACCCGCGCATTTCCACTACCCACATTCTGCCGCGATTATCAAAATCCATAGCTACAGGAGCTTCAATCTGTGGTTCGGAAGCGGCCATCTGTATTTCAAAACCTTCGGCAATTTTGTATTTATCAAACGAAATAGCAGCCTTTACGCCCGAACGGGTCTGACAACCGAAAATCCATATCATCACAAAAAGAAATAATATAGCCGAATACTTAATTTTCATATAAAAAATTTGACTGGAAAAACATCTTTTAATTATTAAATCAGATAGCTTTCATTAATTCCCGGGAAGGGATGCTTATCATTATTTAGTCAGCGCCCATTGTATACCGCCCACAAGAAGAGCAGTGAACTGCGGTGACTGAAAATCGGCAGGGAACCCAAGAGAGGTATAGAAAATTTTACTTTTCCCGGCGGTCCTTGTCCACGCAACAGGCTGAATAATATCGTTGACTTTTGCTTCGAGCAGTACCCTGGCCTCATCATCAAGCAAAGGAGCAACCAGATATCCATTTCCTTTACTATGCCAGGGTTGAGGGTGAACATTTTTTAAAATCGGATGGTTAGCCGATCCTGCAACTACCGACACCTCTATCCCTGGTTCCACAGGGCCATAACCGCGGTTTTCACAACCCAGGATATCTGCTACAAATTCCGGCCAGTCCTCATATCCCTCTTCCACTTTTTCGCGTACGGTAAAAGCATGGTTCGCCGTACGTATGCCGACCAGCGGTTTGCCACTACTTAAATATTTCTTTACTATATTAATTTGTTCGTAAGGCAAAGCTATTCGCCTGGCAAAAACTACCACCAGGTCTGCATCATTAATAATTTCCATATGGGGATACCGATAAGCGCCATGCGCTCCTTCCCCTAAAAGAACGATCGCCGCATAATCATATTCCCGGTGAAGCATATCCGCAAATAAAGGCACGGTTTTATCAGCTTCATAATTGTCAGGGTCTTTGGTAATAAGAAAAACAATCTTCTTCTTTTTGATGGTATCCACGTTCCGTGCCTGGAGTGGAAACTGATCATTGGATACAGCGCTGTCGGTTTTAACCAGTAAGGCAAAAACAAAAACACCCGCCAGCCATAAACGACTATGGATTCCTAATTTCATAATTCCTTTCTTTAAACTTCTTTCCGGGGAAATACTCAACGTTAATTAATTTTTGATTCAGGTAATGATCATCCAACCTGCCTGAACAGCGATAATACCTGCCGGATTATGATTGATTCAACAACCTGCTTCCAGGTAGCGGGTAAAGCATATACTATTTTCGAAGACGCATCTTCATAGCCTACTTCTCTCAAAATAGCAAGCCTGGTAATATGTCATTACATCATTTGAATGGACAGCAATATAATTCGAGATAGCCAATATTTGATCTCGCAAATGGTATTAACTTAAAAGAAATCATCCAACCTTTTTAAAATCCCAGCAACCCAAGCCAGTCGCCAAATCTTTCTATCCATGTATCAGCAGGAAGATTTTGCTTTTTATTCCAAAACCATGCCCGTCCTTCAGATAAATAGGCAGTTCTGCGGATTTCTTTGCAGCAAGCCAATTTGAATAGAGATCAGGTTTTGGAATAAGGATTTTGGCGTAGAGGTTAAGCTAAGCGGATTGGAATGACGCGGAACCGCTGGCCCAAGAGAAAAAAATATAAGACTGCATTTAAAATTTTATATTGTCAAGCATAAAAAAACACCGATTAACATGACAGAAAGAAGAGGGTTTATTAAACAAGGTCTGATCGGCGCTGCAGGCGTGGCCATCGGCGGTATGGGATTCCCGGCAAAATCCTATAGTTCTATTGTAGGCTCCAATGATCGCATCACCATGGCCGTGATAGGCATCCGTAACCAGGGCAGCGTACACATCGATGCCTGGTGTAAGCTAAAGGACAGCCATAATGTACGGTTGAAAACCCTTTGCGATACCGACGAGCAGCTTTTTGCTTCGCGACTGAAAATGGTGGCCGATATGTCGGGACAGAAACCATCAACCGAATGGGATCTCCGTAAGACGCTCGAGGATAAGGAAATTGACGCGGTCTCGATCGTGACGCCCAATCACTGGCATGCGCTGGCCACGATCTGGGCCTGCCAGGCAGGCAAGCATGTGTACGTGGAGAAGCCCGCCATGCATGATATCTGGGAGGGACGCAAGATGATCGAAGCCGCCCGCAAGTATGACCGGCGGGTTCAGGTGGGGCTTAACAATCGCTCTATCGATAATGTCCGGGACGCTATCAAGCTGCTGCACGAGGGCGGCATCGGCGATGTGTATATGGCCCGGGGCCTATGCTTCAAAGCGCGGGATTCCTTTGGCATGTCGGCAAACAGCGCGCCGCCGGCGGGATTTCATTACGACCGCTGGTTAGGACCGGCCACCTACCGTCCTTATAATGAAAAGCGCAGCCATTACAACTGGCATTGGTACTGGGATACCGGCAACGGGGATATTGGCAACACCGGCCCCCACCAGTTCGATATCGCCCGTTGGGGATTAAATAAGAACGAACACCCGGTGTCGGTATATTCTTCCGGCGGACTCTACGGGTTCCGGCAGGATGACAACGCACCTAAAACGCCCGGCGTTTTAGTGTATGGCGGGGTGGAAGCCTATGGCCATGATAAGACCAGCCAGGAAACGCCTAACATACAAACCTCTATCCTGAAATACGACGATGGCAAGATCATCGAGTTCGAGGTCAGGGGCAGGTACACCAATAGCGAATCCAGTATCGGCATCGGCATTGGCAACCTGTTTTTTGGCTCCGAAGGTTATCTTGAATTGAACGGTGATACCTGGAAAGCATTCCGTCACCGGGAGAAAGAACCGTTTGCCAGCTCGGACAGTAAAGGAAAGAAAACGACACAGCGCATTGGGCCAATTTCCTGGATGCCGTTCGATCGGGAAACAATGAAACCCTTCATGCCGATATCAATGATGGCTTTTTCTCCTCGGCGCTTCCCTTGTTATCCAATATCTCTTACCGCCTGAAGCGTGAACTGAAATTTATGGGGGGAGATATGGATATGGAAAGATTCATTAACGATCCCGACGCCGATGCTTTATTGAAAAGAGTATACCGCTCTCCATATGTAGTGCCTGATCAGGTGTAAAAATGTAAACGGGAAATGTTAATCTGAAAAAAAGTAATCAATAAAACGGCTTTTATTAACACGGCTATCCTTCTTTTCAGCAAATGTATATTCACAAAAACCAATCGGGTTTAGACTGGATAAATACGGCGCGTTCTGACAACAAAAACTTTTATTTTGAAATCGCTTTTGAATATCGTGGCGATGAAATAATTATTAAAGTAACGACTGGCAATGAATCCTGTGATTACCTATTAGACGCAGGTATTGAAATATCAATAATTAAATTAAAAAATAAACCTGTTGTTTACTCTTCGACGGTTACAGAAGTTGTTATAGGAAATACAATAATAGAGTAGCCATAAATGGCCTGTTTTAATGTGTCTATCTTTAAATGATCAGCGATTAATTTTAATGGCTGATCATTCAAACTTCTGAATACCGGAACTAACTATTTATCGTTAAATTTACCCTGCAAAAGTAAAATTGCAAATATGGATTTCCTAAACGGCATAGGCGACTGGTTAATTGGATTCCTGGGATTGCACGAATTGATCAAAATTCTGAACTCGGGAGACTACAGTTCTTTCCGAACACTCGATGGAATATTTTCAATCATCAGACCCCTGTTCCCATTTCTTGTTTTCCTTGAGCTGGGCGCCATATTATTGTACAAGAAGTTCAAGGCGTTCGATTATAAGATCCCGCTTTATTCCCTGATCTTAAATACGATCATAGGCAGGTTTATTTCTATTGCCGCAGTAGTTTTCTGTATCGGCCTGTTCGAACCTTTCGCCATCCTTAAAACCAGCCTGACATGGTACTGGTTCATTTATGGTTATGTTGTCTGGGAACTTGGTCATTTTGTTTATCATTATTTCGGGCATAAGGTCCGCGTACTATGGTGCCTTCACTCCACTCACCATGCACCGCAGACCATGAACCTGTCGATTTCATACGCTCATTTTTTCCTGGAGGGCCCGTATGCTGATCTTATCAGAACCACCGTATGCATATTATTAGGAGTGAATCCTGCCCTGCTGTTTATCATTATGTTTGTAGATGGCGTATGGGGAGGATTCATTCATATTGGTGAGCACATGATCAAAGACGGCAGACTGGGGTTCCTGAATAAATATATCTTAACGCCATCTCATCATAGAGTGCACCATGCAAAAAACCCTTTGTATATGGACACTAATTTTTGTAACCTTCTGAATATATGGGACAGGGTGTTCGGAACTTACCAGAAAGAAGAGAAAACAGTTCCGGTGGAATATGGAATTACACGCGAGATGAAACCTAACAGCTTTGTTGACGCTTATTTCGGAGAAATCGGAGCTCTTGCTAAAGATATAAAACATGCCCCTGGAATAAAAAACAAGATACTGTATGTCATTATGCCCCCGGGATGGAGCCATACCGGTGAGCATAAAACTGCCGGCACGGTGAGAAAAGAATTTCTTGAACAAAATAATCACTCAGCCATTCGCGAAACATTACCCCTTCAGTAATGCTGTACCTCCGTTGAATTCTCCATTAATTCATAGCAAACATTCCAGGAAAAGGCGCCGGGCGCAGCAAGCCCGAAACCCGAAAGGTTTGCGGTGAATGGATAAATATTGATTATTTTCCGTTCGAAAATAGATACATGAAGAAAATCGGTTTTTTATCGTTTGGGCATTGGTCCAACCACCCTGCCTATGCATCCCATACAGCAAGCGATACACTGTTGCAGTCGATTGAACTGTCAGTGGCCGCGGAAGAAATGGGTTTGGATGGCGCCTATTTCCGGGTACATCATTTTGCCGCCCAGCTGGCATCGCCATTTCCCTTGCTTTCTGCTATTGGCGCTAAAACAAGTAAGATCGAGATTGGAACCGGCGTCATTGATATGCGCTATGAAAACCCTTTGT
>JBDTVL010000110.1:0-7257 GCA_040007215.1 Flavitalea sp. | reverse complement strand
TCATTCCAGGTAACCGACTGGCTCAGCGGTTGCTTAAGGCGTAATCTTTTAATAGCGGCTTCATTAAAAATAACCGTGTTGGAATCCGTCCCTTCTATAAAATCTCTTCCTGTCGCTACCTGCATGCCCATGGTTTTAAAATACTCTTCGTCTACCATCATTATGCCCATTTCAACGGTTTCGCCGGCATATTTTCCAGGCCAGTTTTCTATATCAGCATGCCAGTATATTCCTGTTGCAGGGCTGGAGGAAGTAGTTATATTATCTATCAAACCTTGCTTTAATAAATCATTCTTAAGCGCGGTATAGTTTTTTTCAAGATCTCCATTTATACCGGTGATCATCAGCCGATTTAATCTATACCCCGTTGGCCTTTCCCTGGCGTACTGTATCTGCTGGTAAACAATGATGGTACTGATGATCAGGGCCACAGAGCAACTGAACTGTAACACCACGAGTATCTTCCGGGGTATTGAAGCATTTCTGCCCAGGTGTAAAGCCCCTTTAAGCGTTTTCTCAGGTTTGAAAGAAGAGAGATAAAATGCTGGCCTGCTCCCGGCGAGCAAAGAAACAACCAAAATGCCGCCGAGAGCTATAAGCCAGAATAAAGAATTGGAAAAAGGAATAACAATATCGCTGCCTGTAAGGGTATTGAAAAAAGGCAATACCATTTGGACTAGAAATAAACAAACAATAAAAGACAGGAAAGCAAGTAACGTGGATTCAATCAGGAATTGCAGTATCAAATCTCTTCTCAATGAACCAATCGCCTTTCGGATACCCACTTCTTTAGCTCTTTTTTCAGATCGCGCGGTGGTCAGGTTTACGAAGTTGATACAGGCGATCAGCAATACCATTATACCAATAATACTGAACATTTTTACGTACTCTACAAAGCCCCCGACTTCTACTCCATTTTCATAATTTCCATACAGGTGTATGTTGGCAAAGGGTTGTAGAATAACCTCCGACTTCATCGCATTAATATTATTGGTCTCGGTTTTTTCAATGTTTTTTATTTTTTCCAGAACTCTTTCATAAGAAGATCCTTGTCGCAGCTGAACAAATTGCTGGAAATTATTATTGCCGAAACTTCCTGTTCGCATCTCTCTTATTTCAGCATCAGTCTGATCCTTCAAACTGAAAGGAACAATGAATTGGAAAGAGAGCGAAGAGTTGGAAGGAATATCTTTAATGATGCCCGTTACTTTCAGATTTTCATGATTATCAAACCGAACCAGTTTATTAACAGGATCTTCTTTGCCAAACAAAGACAGAGCCGTTGATTCGGTAAGTACAATTGAATAGGGATCTTTCAGCGAAGCCTGCGCATTTCCCTTCACAAAAGGATAAGGAAACATTTTAAAGAAATCATTGCCCACTATCCCTCCATGACTCAATAATCTTTTATCGCCTACCATTAACCCATGCGCATTCATGTAGTCGCTTTCTACCACGTATTCTATTTCCGGAACCTGGCTCCTGAGCGTTTCCGCCAGTTTTAGCGACGTTGAGCTAAAAGTTAATATTTCGCCATTACTGTCGAAGTTTCGCTGAACCTTGTATAATTGTTTGTAGTTGGGAAGAAATTTGTCGTAGGAATATTCATGATATACCCATAATCCTACCAACAGGGCCACCCCCATCCCTGTAGCCAGTCCGAATATATTCAGCAGCGTATACCCTTTCCCCTTAATAATATTCCGAAAGGCCGAGATGAAATAATTTTTGAACATGCCGGAGTTTTGTTTGCGAACAGTATAACCCTAAAACAGCGCCATCTCTTATACTACTGCAAACCAAATAATTACAGATTATCAGAAAAAAATAAAGTGTTCGTTATTGATACTACTGGTGTTCGTTTTTGTTTATTTTCCGGGTATAGCCTAATCATGGCTAGCCAATACGTAAGAATGGAGTTTCCGGTTTCTCCGGGAATAACTGCTTATCCAAAATGAAAACAGGTATTCCCGGAGGGTGACGGTATTAAGGTTCAGCGCTGTTAATGTAAATCGAGATGAATTATTTATCCCACCATATACGGGTTTCCAGATCATCAGGTCCTTGTCTTTCCACAGCCGCCTTATAACCAATAGGATTAACGCCAACTTCATCTATCGGATATCCCTGTCTTCTGGGGATAACTGCAATAGCTCCATTGGCTGCCGGAATCAGTTCTGGATATCCCGTTCTTCTCCAATCAGTCCATGACTCATAACCATTCAGGAATAAGTGTACCCACTTTTGATCCATGATCTGCTTCAATCCATTAGCAGGATCATAAGCAACAT
This sequence comes from Flavitalea sp., assembly GCA_040007215.1. Taxonomy (GTDB): domain Bacteria; phylum Bacteroidota; class Bacteroidia; order Chitinophagales; family Chitinophagaceae; genus Flavitalea. The sequence continues at coordinate 4,966 of JBDTVL010000110.1, read as the reverse complement.
CTGACTGGGCCATAAAGTTCGCATAACCGGTATCGTCATATACGCCATAATATTCAAAAGATGCCTGAATACCATCGGCATAGTATGTCGCGGCCTCAGCATCTCCTCCCGATATATACCCTATTTTGGCAGCTTCTGCCAGCGTAAACAAAACCTGCGCATAACTAAAAATGGGAGAGGGAGCTCCTGCGCTTCGGAAAAAATTATCCGGGCAACTGGAGGTGGTGCAAGGCGACTTACCCGGACGGCTAAACGATCCTAGTACCGTGTTTTGCTTAATGCCAAAAGGGCTTCCCACTACAATGCCATTAAGGTCCTCGCCATATACCGGCAACCTTGGGTCATGCTGAGTTTCCATAAAATCTACAATAGTACTGGCAATGGCTGTACCATTGTCCGCTTCAATGGCATAAGCCTGGTAAAATGGGTTGTAATTATTGGGATCGTTCGCAATGTAGTAATAGATAACATTATCTGCATTACTGGTTAAGGAACCGGCTGTAAGCGCTTCATTAAATTCAGTTTTTCCCTTCTCAAAATCATTCTTTATTAACCTTAGCGCCATCATCATGCGACAGGTATTGGCAAACATTTTCCATTTAGTCATATCGCCTTTAAAAAGAATATCTCCTACAACACCTAACTGTCCTTCATCTATCTGGGCCGATGCTTCTTTAAATTCTTTGAACAGGTCATAATAAATATCCTTTTGCAGATCATACTTTGGTGTGTAATTGCCATTTCCCTTTAATGCCTCTGAATAAGGAATATCGCCATAGCGATCTGTAAGCGACCAGAAATAATAAGCCTTCAGTATTCTTGAAACAGCCACCTGATTATCTTTAAAACCACTTGTCAGCGACATCGGATCGTTTTCATTATTCATATCGATGATCGTCTGCAGATTATTTAGCGGTCCATCATACATTTTAGCATTTACATCAAAGCTGGAAGACCATGGAAAGTATATTCCACCATATTCTGCAATCGCAGTCGCGTTAGCCATATACTGAACATAAGAATTAGCGGCGGAAGGTCCGAAGGTTGTCAGCGGAAGCGTAATCTGTATGGCATTAGTTAATAAGGCGCTTGTAGGAACACGGGTAACTTTTGTCTGATCATAATTCAACGTTCCGAAATCACCGGGCTTACACGATGCCAATAAAATCGAGCAACCTAATAATATATTTAATATCTTTTTCATGTCTGATTTTTAAAAAGTCAATTAAAATGTCACTTTTAAGTTTACTCCAATACTTCTTGAAGAACTCAACTGTCCTCCCTGGTAACCAATGATTCCGTTACCCTGCCCCTGTCCTGATTCGGATGGATCCAATCCAATAACATCTTTCATTGGCGAATAAATCAGCCAGGCATTGTTCACCATTAAACCGATATTGGCATTTTTGACATGAACCCTGCTCAACAATCCCGAAGGGATCGTATATCCAAACCGAACTTCTCTCAATTTGACATAAGTAGCATCCAGTATCAGAAAACGGGAATCTTGGATCTTATCATTAAAATAACGCTGAGCCGGAACATAAATAGTCATTGCTTCACCGTTATAGGCTCCATCTATCCTTATTCCGCCTCCTGCAGAAGGAAATTCGCGAATATCAATGCCCTTATCATTTACGCCTGTTGTTCCAGCGGCCTCTCCATTCCTGTAAAACTGGGCCATGGTCTGCGACTGGATCAATCCTCCAATCTGAAAATCAAGAGAGAAAGACAGATCAAAGTTTTTGTAAGTAAGGCTATTGAACCAGCCGCCTGTAAAGTCAGGAAGTACAGATCCCATTTCATGATTTTCAGATCTGGCTCTTTCGCCTAGCAGGTTCTTGAAAATGTATCTTCCCTCAGCATCTTTATCAAACTCTCTTCCAATCATTGTTCCCCATTTTTTACCCACTCTGTTCAGGATAAAAATACCCGGAGCTGGCTGATAATACACCTGCTGATCGATGCCGGGAGCAAGGGCTTTGACCATCGATGATGCGCGTGAAAAGTTAACAACAGTGTTCCAGCTAAAATCTTTGCTTCTGACCGGGGTGGCGGAAAGACTTATCTCTATACCTTTTCTCTGAATATTTCCTGCATTGATCTGTGCAGTGAGATAACCTGAAGCAGGAGCCACCGGCACTCCAATGATCTGGTTAATATTATCATCATGATAATACGCAATGTCAAGTCCTATCCTGTTAAAAAATCTCAACTCTGTTCCTATCTCCCATGATCTTGTGAGGGTTGGCAGAATGTTACCAGATCTGTACTGGTCGCCAATTTCAGCAGAAGGAGCATTGATGTAATTGTTTCTGGTGATCATGTCGATATTAACCTGGTTGAAGCCCAGGTCAGATCCCACCTGTGCATAAGAAGCTCTTAGCTTTCCGAATGTCAGCGTTTTACTTTTCCCCATCAGCTCGGTAAATACAAAGCTTGAAGAGAGAGAAGGATATAAGTAGGAATTATTTTTTTGGGGAAGGGCGGAAGACCAGTCATTACGAAGAGTGGCATCGAGATACAGGAAATTCTTATATCCTACAGATGCTTTACCGTATACGCTTCTCACCTTTTTAGCGTCCAAAATCCGTGATGTAGAGGGCCGGCTTACAGAGGCGCTGATATCAAAATAATTAGGGAAGGTGAGGCCGCCTTCCGTAGCATAGCTCATCATGTCAGACCTGTTGGTCCTTACATTGCCTCCCAGAAGACCTTCCAGCGAAAAATCGCTGAATTTCTTTTTAAAGTTAAGATTGATCTCATAGTTAGCTTCCGTGGCAATGTACTGGCTCAGTTCATAAGCATTTAAATCTAATCCTCCTGCTGCTGTCCTGTTGTCCCATGTACCTTGTTTCTGGTCAAGTCGCGCATAGGAAGTGATACTGAAAATATCATTGAATTTATAATTAAACCCAAGGTTACCGATCAAACGATTGGTTTTTTCCGTATTATAATCCTCATTGACAATGAAATAAGGATTCTCCCAATCCTGGGTAGCCAGGTAAATATCCGGATTGCCTGAAACATTAGGATTACCGATATTCCAGGTATTAAGCGATCCATCGGCATTCCTGTAATTTTTCAGTTTGCTTACATCTAGTTGTCTCTGAAAATAATTGTTGAGCTGGTGAGTTACGTTAAGGCTTCCCCTTCTGTAAGGATCTCCTTTTGTTTTATTCGCCGTATAGGCAATATCCGTCATGATGGTCAGCTTCTTCGAAACATCATATGATGTATTAATGCCTATCTGGTTCTGGTTCCTGTTGCTTCCCGGCATGGTGAGCGTGCGATTCTGGTTAGCATAAGTAACCCTGTACACGAATTTATCGCCGCCGCCGCTTATGGAAATGCTGTTGTTCAGGTTTCTGCCTGTTTCAAAGAAATCGCGGGGATTATTTTTGTAGGCCGTAAGGTTTTCTACTTTTCCGAATTCTTCGCCGGGATACCAGGAATAATAAGGTCTATATTCCTGTCCGTTGATTTTAGGTCCCCATCCATTTCCAGCGCTGTATTCAATAAGACGCTGACCATCGAATGGCGCCCAGCTTGCCGGATGTATGCCTGGTTTGTAGCTAAAATGTTCAAATCCTTCTGCATCATAAGTAGAGCCTGGCTCTGAAACGAGCGACCGGTTTCCTGCGGCATATTCATTCTGGTAAGGAGGCAACAGGTAAACATTTTCAATAGAAGTTCCGAGGTTCAGTTCAACCACCGGTTCTGCTTTACGCGATCCTTTTTTAGAAGTGATCAGAATAACGCCGTTTGTAGCTCTGTTACCGTACAATGCAGTGGCAGCAGCGCCTTTCAGCACCGATATCGATTCCACGTTATCCATAATAACATTAGACTGATCTGTAGGCGTTCCATCAAGTACATATAATGGATTGCCAGGGGCGAGACTGCCAACGCCGCGAATAATAATGGTGGCCCTGTCGAAAGTGGAGCTGGGCGCGCCGGTAACCTGGATTCCTGCAATTTTACCGGCAAGCGAAGCGCTCGGATCTACCGATTTACTTAATGTAAGATCATCGCCGCCAATCTGCTGAACAGAATAACCCAATGCCCTTTTTTCTCTTGTTCTGCCCAAAGCAGTAACCACTACTTCAACTCCGGAGAGCTGATTAGGATTGATCGACATGGAAACATTAATAAAAGATTGGTTATTCACCGAAATGGTCTGGTCCAGATAACCTACAAAGGAAATGACCAGAGATACATCTCCCGAGGGCGCTTCTATGGAAAAGAAACCATCGCCATTAGAAGTAACCGATTTGTTTAAATTTTTAATCTGTATGGTAGCGCCGCTGAGCGGTTCTCCTTTGTCATTGGTTATTTTTCCTTTTATTTCAACCGGAGGGGGAATATCGATCGACTCAGGCGCATCAGGTATCTGGATAACCCTTGGTTTTATCACTACTGTTTTATTAATAATAGTAAACGTAAATGGCTGGTCCTGGAAACAACGCATAAGCGTTTCTTCCAGGCTGGCATTTCTAACGCTGATGGATACTGGCCGTGCGTCTCTTAGTTCTTTCAGATCATAAAAGAAATAAAAACCTGTCTGTTTCCTTATCTCCCTGAAAACCTTTTCAAGGGAAGCGTTTTTTTGCGAAAGCGTTATCTGCTGGGAACGCGCTTTAGCGCTTACCTGGAGACAGGCTGCCAGCAAAATGATCGCCGTTAGTTTCATAATCCGCAGTGTTTTCTTTGCCTTCCATAGCTTCAGTGATAGTTGCTTTTCTGCTGAATCTCTGGCGCAGTCATTGATAAATAGTTTTGGTCCGGGGCCCGACTCCACAAAAGAGTACCGGGCAAAAACAGCAGTTAAATACATAACTTTGCGTTGTTTAGGTTAATGAATAAGCAGTCTTGCAGATTGTATTTATGAAATTGACCTCTATATCCCTTAGCTACGCTATGGGTTAGGCCGGAGGCGCTGATACGCTTCCGGTTTTTTGATGGG
>JBDTVL010000109.1:0-7295 GCA_040007215.1 Flavitalea sp. | reverse complement strand
ATCTTTTAACGGCGCTAATTGCCTGCGCACTTGTATCATTGAGGGGCGGTAATCCTAAGATATGCTCGCAATAGTCGCGCAGGAAATGGGGGTATTTATTATTCATGGCGCCCAGCGATGCCATGACATTACTGGTATCGAGCGAAAAGAAATCTTTTTCAAAACGCAGGGTTTTCAAATCGATTCTGATACCGGAAACATCAGGTCCTTTTTCATTTTTGCATGACTGAAGAAAAAAGAACAGCAGCGCTATAGCGGGCAAAACCAGGATCCTTACCCAGGCGACAGTTTTTCGGTTATTCATTTTTTCTGCCCTAAGCTGTTTTTCCTCGTTTTTCATCTGGCCTTAACGGTTATATTATTGAAATCTTATCGGCGGTTTGTTAAATATGCTGCAACTGGCGAATTATTCCATTACATCCGACCTGCGCCTCAAACCAATGGGAAAATACGAAGTTAATTGCGTGAAACCAGCGTAAATTTGCATCATGAGAATAGCTCTAGCCCAACAGAACTATCATATCGGCAATTTCGAGGAGAATATTAGTAAGATACTTGCAGCTATACACGAAGCATCCAGACAAGGCGCCGATCTTATCGTTTTCTCGGAGCTTTGCATTTGCGGATATCCTCCCCGCGATTTCCTGGAATTCAATGATTTTATCAATAAATGTTACGAGGCCATAGATATTATAAAGGCCAGCGCCCCGGAAATGGGCGTTATCGTCGGCGCTCCATTACGTAACCCTTTAAGAGAAGGGAAGGATCTTTTTAATGCCGCCTGGTTCCTGTATAACGGTAAAGTGCATGCGATTGCCAGTAAAACCCTGCTGCCCACTTATGATGTATTTGACGAGTACCGCTATTTTGAGCCCGCTTACGAATGGGAGGTGATTGTTTTTAAAGGCAGGCGCATAGCGCTGACCATCTGCGAGGATATCTGGAATTTCGGCGACAATCCCCTCTACCGGTCGGCGCCAATGGATGAACTGATCAAACAGCGCCCCGACCTCATGATCAATATCTCTGCATCGCCATTCGATTACGATCATGATGACGATCGCCGGGAAGTGATCATCGCTAATGTGCTCAAATACAAGATACCTATCGTGTATTGTAATACGGTAGGCTCGCAAACGGAAATCGTTTTCGACGGCGGCAGCCTGGTGATGGATAGCGGGGGAAACATTATCCGCCAACTGAAAACATTCGAGGAAGATTTTGCTGTTGTTGACCTGGACGATCACGCTAAGACCAAAAAGGATGATCTTAAGCTGGCAAAAAATGTAAAAGGTGATCTGCAGGGATTGGATAAGGAAATGCGTGTGTCAAGAGTTACCGATCCTGAACAGATTATTGATTACCTCACCGATGTTAAAAATATAGCGCAGATCAAACAGGCGCTGGTATTAGGCATTAAAGATTATTTTACGAAGATGGGGTTCAAAAAGGCCATATTAGGGTCTTCTGGAGGAATAGACAGCGCTGTTACCTTGGCTTTAGCCTGCGAAGCGTTAGGCTCCGCGCAGGTTCGGGCTGTGCTCATGCCTTCCGAATTTTCAACCGGTCATTCCGTTAGCGATGCCGAACAGTTGAGTCGTAACCTTGGCAATCCTTACGATATTATTCCGATCAAAGGCATCTATACCACTTTTCTCGACACGCTGAATCCTGTTTTTGGCGATCTTCCTTTCGGTATCGCGGAAGAAAATATCCAGAGCCGGTCAAGAGGCAACCTGCTTATGGCTATTGCCAATAAATTCGGTTATATATTACTGAATACTTCTAATAAAAGCGAACTCGCTACCGGTTATGGAACCTTGTATGGAGATATGGCTGGCGGACTGAGCGTATTGGGTGATGTATATAAAATGCAGGTCTTTGCGCTGGCGAAATATATTAACCGCGACAAAGAGATCATTCCGGTAAACATCATTACCAAACCTCCATCTGCAGAACTTAGGCCTGGTCAGAAGGATAGCGATAGCCTGCCCGATTATGCTTTACTGGATAAGGCGCTGTACCAGTATATTGAAAGAAGACAAGGACCGAAAGAAATGATCTCTATGGGGATGGATGCCTCTCTGGTAAACAGGATCATCAAAATGGTCAATAGCAATGAATATAAAAGGAACCAGTTCTGCCCTATCATCCGGGTAAGCAGTAAAGCTTTCGGAGTAGGCAGAAGAATGCCTATTGTCGGTAAGTATCTTTCCTGAATTAATGCTTAAGCCTAACGATCACATTGGCGCTATAGCCAGGGAATACTTCAATAAGTTTAGAGATGGTGAGGACGGTACTGGTAAGTTCAAGCACTTTTACGTCGCCATCTATAACGCTGAATACTGGTCCGGTAAAGGTCAGCATCTTCTCATCTGAACTGAATACCCAGGTAAAAGCGGTGGTCTGAGGATCGCTGTCATCACATTTTAACGCACCTTCATCGGCTACGCCGGTTCCACCGGAAACAAAAGTGGCGGTATTGTCTTTTTCGCAATCGGCAATAGTTCCCGAAGGGATGGCAGTATCCATGGTTCCATCATTATTAGCGTCTATAGCTGCAGTATCATATTTCCATGTAGAAGAGCTGATCAGGGTTGTATTGGTAACAGGCGTTTTAACGCTGTCTTTTTTACAACTGGCTATTACGATGATAGCAAAACCTAACCCTAAAAAAAGACAATATTTCATTTTGGTCATTTTCATAAATTTTGATTGAACCCTTAAATATATACCAATACGCTATATAACCCACCCTGAGGGAGTTACCGTTGACCAATAACTGTTTTCCACCCGTTTTATTGTACGAAAATGGTAAACTTTTAGTTTGTTAGCGCCTTTTATCAAGTTGGCAAACATCTTGCAAGTTCTTTGTTCGTATTTTGCATAAATAATTCATATATATGGTCTTTACAGCCAACGACATCAAAGAGCTGAATGAAAAAATACTTTACCAGAGCGTGTTTATCGACCGGCTTCGCGAGGAAGTAGGTAGGATGATCGTAGGACAGCATTATATGCTCGACCGGCTGCTGATTGGATTGCTGACCAATGGCCATATTTTACTGGAAGGAGTGCCCGGCCTGGCAAAAACGCTGGCTATAAAATCACTGTCGCAGGCAGTGCAGGCTAAATTCAGCCGTATCCAGTTCACCCCCGATCTTTTACCTGCCGATGTGATCGGCACCATGATCTATAATCAGCCGAAAAACGAATTCATGGTCAGAAAGGGGCCCATATTCGCCAATTTTATACTGGCTGATGAAATTAATCGCGCCCCTGCTAAAGTACAGAGCGCTTTGCTGGAAGCTATGCAGGAAAGACAGATAACTATTGGCGAACATACTTTTCTGCTGGATGAGCCCTTCCTGGTGCTGGCCACCCAAAACCCGCTGGAACAGGAAGGCACCTACCCATTACCGGAAGCCCAACAGGACAGGTTCCTGATGAAAGTGATAGTTACCTATCCTACAAAACAGGAAGAGCAACTGATTCTAAGGCAAAATGTACAGGGACTTAAACAGCCGGAAATCAAACCTGTCGCTACTATAAAAGAAATATTACAGGCGAGAGACCTGGTGCGACAGGTATATATGGATGAAAAGGTAGAGAACTATATACTGGATATCGTATTCGCCACCCGCTCGCCGGAAAAATATAAACTGGAAAAACTTAAGCTGCTGATCGCTTATGGAGGTTCCCCAAGAGCCAGTATAAGTCTGGGGCTGGCTGCAAAAGCACATGCCTTTCTTAATAAACGCGGTTATGTGATACCGGAAGATGTTCGCAGCATCTCCAAGGATGTGCTTAGGCACAGGATAGGATTGACCTATGAAGCGGAAGCGGAAAATGTAAATGTAGAAGAAGTGGTGGACGATGTATTAAAAGTTATTCCTGTACCTTAATCATTTACCTTTTCATTAATGATGATTTGTTAACCACCGCAGAGATATTAAAAAAAGTCCGTGAGCTTGAAATAAAAAGCAAGAAACTTACGAGACATATTTTCACCGGCGAATACCATAGCGCATTCAAAGGAAGAGGCATGTTATTCAAAGAGGTAAGGGAGTACAATCATGGCGATGATATCAGGTTTATCGACTGGAATGTATCGGCCAGGTTCAATCATCCGTTCAGCAAGGTTTTTGAAGAAGAACGCGAACTAACGGTAATGCTGCTGATTGATGTTAGCGCCAGTTCCTTATTTGGCGCCACGCATGCCCGAAAAAAAGATATCGTTAATGAAGTGGGAGCAGTACTTGCCTTCTCGGCTATCAGTAATAACGATAAAGTGGGCGCTATTTTTTTCAGCGATACTATTGAAAAATTTATTCCTCCTAAAAAGGGTCGCGATCATGTATTATATATTGTTCGTGAGTTGCTCACCTTCACGGCTAAAGGAAAGGGAACTAACCTTACCGAAGCGTTCAGGAGGTTTAATAATTCAACCAGGCAAAGGTGTATAGCTTTTGTATTAAGCGATTTTATCGATAATAATTTTGATGACGCGCTCAAAGTGGCCGGTAAAAAACATGATGTGATAGGCATTAAGATTTATGATAAGATGGACATGCAATTGCCTGATATCGGGTTGATAGAAGTTCAGGATGCAGAAACCGGGAACCGCCGATGGATTGATTCCGGAGATGTTTTGGTAAGACAGGATTACCAGGCTAATTTCTTTGCCTGGTCGGAACGATGCAAGAATATTTTTCTCAAGGCAGGGTGCGACCTGTTGCATATCCGTACCGATGAAGATTATGTAAAAGTGCTGCAGAAATTTTTTACCAGCCGCAAATGATGAGCGTTTTCATGAAGTATGGATGTAAACATATCGCGATATTGCTGGCGTTGTCGCTGCTGTCATCATTCCTGTATGCCCAGGTAAACATTACAGCCAGTATAGACAGGAGCAGGATATTGATAGGCGAACCTATTCTCTTATCCGTCGAGGCCAGTGTGCCAGCCGGTGAAACCATGGAGTGGTTTACGGCAGATTCTATCGCTCATTTTGAATTCATAGAAAAATACAAGGCCGATACTGCGGAAGGATTGGATAGCAAAAAAGTTACCCAGTTATTATCTATTACCAGTTTTGATTCGGGAAGATGGGAAATACCTTCTTTTCAAATATTGGTTGGCGGTAAACCTTATTATACGGATAGCATTTCTGTAGATGTTTCCTTTGTTTCTTTCGATCCTTCGGCCGATTACCGCGATATCAAGGAGATAGAAGAGGTAGCGAATACTTCGGTCAAATATATTCCCTGGATACTGGCAGCGCTTACTCTGTCATCGCTGGCATTGATCATTTTCCTGGCCAGAAAGCAAAAGCCGCTGAAAACCGAATTAAAAATAGCGACGCCTTTATTAACGCCTTACGAAGAAGCTATACAGGCGCTTAACGATCTGCGTAAAAAGGGAACGCCTGTTGAAGGCGAAGAGAAGTTATATTATTCAAAGCTGAACGATATACTCAGGGTATTTGTATTGCGCAAATATGGCATTGCCACGTTGGAGAGAACTAATGAAGAACTGATAATGCAGCTATCCAAAATGAAACTTCCCACAGAACCTTATACCCTGCTGGCGCAATCTTTAAGAATGAGTGATTTTGTAAAATTTGCGAAATACAGGCCCAGTGAACAGGAAAATAAAAGCAATATGGATGTGATCAGGTCTTCCATTGAGATTCTCGATAATAATACTATGACCAGTGCTGTATAGATGGTTTGAAAATATTGATTTTGCCTATCCCTACGCATTTATTGCACTGGTCCTCATTCCATTTATGATATGGAGGTATATCAGGCGTAATGCTGTTCAGCATGCTTCCATTATGGTATCGTCTGTTCTTTCCTTTGGCGATACCGGTTCCTGGAAAACCGCGCTTCGGCCTCTTCCTTTTGTTTTTCGGTTACTCACAGTAGTTTGTCTTACGGTAGCGCTGGCCAGGCCCCAGACCAGGAATGATGAACAGATGGTCAGCGGCGAAGGGGTAGATATAATGCTGGTGATGGATGTGAGCGGAAGTATGCTGGCGCAGGATTTTACGCCTAACCGGCTGGAAGCTATGAAACAGGTTGCTGCCGATTTTGTAGACAAAAGGCCTACTGACAGAATTGGGCTCGTGATCTTTGCCGGCGAGAGTTTTACCTCGTCGCCGATCACGATGGACAGGTCTTCATTAAAAGCGCAGATCTTTAATGCCCAGAGCGGTTATCTTGCTGATGGCACAGCTATCGGCGATGGATTGGCTACAGGAGTGGAACGATTGAAAGAAAGTAAAGCGAAAAGCAGGGTGATCATCCTCTTAACCGATGGCGAGAACCAGGGCGGACTGATAGATCCTTATTCTGCAAAAGAGATCGCCAAATCAGTAGGTATTAAAGTATATACAATTGGCATGGGAACCGAAGGATTTGCCGCCGCTCCTATGCAAACGGAAACTGGCGAAGTGACCCTGCAACGCCAGAAAGTGAATATTGATGAGAAGCTATTGCGCGAGATCGCCGCAGAAACCGGCGGACTCTATTTCCGCGCCCGCGATAACAATAGTCTTAAGAGTATCTATTCCGAGATCGACAAGCTGGAAAAGTCGAGCATAGAGATCACTTCCTTAAAAAGATTTTCAGAAAAATTCTTTCCCTTTGCTATTGCCGCGGCCATGCTGTTACTCGCCGAGATCATTTTACGGTATACTATTTTCAGGAAATTTCCTTGATGCAATGGCGTAAATTGCCTTCATGAAAGCTGTTGTGTATAAATCTACAGGGAACTGGTACGTTACCAAAACAGCGGACGGCCAAACGTTTAATGCCCGGATAAGAGGGATATTTAAAATTGACGGTATTACTTCCACCAATCCTATCGCCGTAGGCGATGAGGTGGAAATAGAACTTGAAAATGAACTGGAACATACCGCTACTATAACGGTAATATATGACCGAAGAAATTATATTACGCGTCAGTCTCCTGCCCATAAAATGCATCATCATATTATCGCTTCCAATCTTGATCAGTCATTATTATTTGCTACGCTGAAGGATCCCAAAACCTCTACTGGCTTTATCGACAGGTTCCTGCTTACCTGCGAAGCCTACCATGTTCCCGCCATTATCGTATTCAACAAAACAGATGTTTACCGAAAAAAGGAGATGGATAAATTGCAGGAATTAAGCGATCTGTATGCGGCTATCGGTTACCGTGTATTGCCGATGAGCCTGGAAAAAAAAGAGGGCCTGGATGTGGCGATGGAAGTATTGAAAGATAAAGTCACGCTGATGAGCGGACAT
>JBDTVL010000108.1:0-7310 GCA_040007215.1 Flavitalea sp. | reverse complement strand
GATGGCCTTCCAGGAATTCCGTTTTTAATTCAAGACCGATCATTAAAAAAAACACAGCCATCAGACCGTCATTGATCCAGTGTGTCAGGCTCATGCCGCCTAAGGAAAGGTTCCAGAACTCGGCATAAGCATCCCCTGCAACAAGATTAGTGATCAGCAGGGAAAAAATAGTGCAGATGATCAGCACAATGCCGCCTGCTTTTTCACTTTCTAAAAACTCATTGAATAAATTTATAGATTTCATGCTTTGGATTTTGCCAAAGCAAATGTAATCTGTCGGCAGCTATATTGAACAGGCTTTCCGGAGGGAGTTGACTACCCGAAAATTAATCGCCAATGATCTCGATCTCATCCTCGGCAGCATTACCAGCCTTGTCTTCGGCTTCCACTTCAATGTGATAAGTAATACCCGACTGAACTGTGAGGTGACCAGAAAAATCATACGATTTCCCGCCAGGATGGTAGTGTTCATGCACCAGTTCTTCGCTGGTTAATTTATTGGTGACATGAAAATGAACTTCTTCAATTTCCTTGTCATCCACCACCGATGCCGTAACTGTAATATCCTGGCCTGCGGCAATATGCGTTCCGTCTGCCGGGCTTAGAATAGTCACTCCCGGAGAAACAGTATCGGCCACAGCGTCTTTTTTGCAATGAGTAAATAAAAGCAGGAATAATGTAGCGCCAAGTATAGACTTCATAAACGGATCATTTATACTCTTAATACAGGATAACGACTGTTTAAGTTGCCCCGATATGATTAATTAAAGTTTTAAATTCATTAACTAAAATACATTGCAGAACCCGCCTACTTTAAAACGGGTATAATATTCTACATGTTTTGTTGTAACAAGCTGTATTTCAAAGCTATGAACGTGATTTTAACGTAAAATCTAATTTTCTGTATATATATACCTCCCTAAATCAGCCAATTAAACAATGAATCAAATTTTATACTCCAATAACAAACAGGTCTGCTATTTGCAAATAAGCAGTAACAAAAGTTTAATAGCAAGGTATCTTTATACGTATGGTCGATAGTAAACCGGCAGATAAAAAAGGCTCTTCTTTAGCAGGAAAGATCATAAAGATCTTTTTCCGCATTGTGCTGGTGATCATCCTCCTCATTTCCCTTGTAGCCCTGTTGATCCTCACTCCCCCGGTTCAGAATATCATCCGTAAAAAAGCAGTAAGCTTTCTCAGCAATAAACTGGATACACGCGTTGAAGTGGGAAGAATATATATAGGATTTCCGAAAAAGATAGTGATAGAGGACCTGTACCTGGAGGATCGAAAAAAAGATACGCTGGTTTCAGGAGGAAAGATAGAGGCGGATATCAGCATGCTGAAATTGCTGAATGGTGAAATAGAATTGAACAAGGTGGAGCTTTCAGCAATAACAGCTAAAATAAAACGTGTCCTCCCCGATACTGCCTACAATTTTCAGTTTATCATTGATGCCTTTGCCTCGAAATCGCCTCAGCCGGTTTCTACCGACACTTCTTCCATGAAGATTTCTGTTAAAGATGTTTTCCTTGATAAGATCAGGCTTGTATATAATGATGCGGTGACCGGTAATGATATGACGCTATGGCTGGAACATTTCGATACACGATTTAAAACATTCGACCTGGCGGACAGTAATTTTGAACTGACTACCGCAACCCTCATCGGGCTCGAGGCAAACATTTTACGCCGGAAACCACTTTTAACCGCCGCATCTACCCCGGCTGAAAATACTCAAACGCCATCAGCCTTCGGATTCAACTTCGATAAACTGTTATTGGAAAATATTAAACTCCGGTACGAGGACCAGGTAGCTGACCTATACACCCAGCTAAGTTTGGAAAAACTAAACGTTGATGGCGATCTGGTAAATCTTGCTCAGCAATCCGTTTCCCTGAAAAGCATAGCGCTACAAAAAGCGCAGGTGGCTTTTCGTATGGGTAAAAAAGAAACAGCAGCTGTTAGGGGTACAGATAGCGCCGAATCAGTAAACGGCTGGAAGATCTATGTAAAGAATATAACGCTTGATGATAATGCCATTCTTTTCGACGACAACAGCAAATCACGGCTAAAACAGGGAATGGACTATGCCCATGTGTCCGCCACGGGAATCGTGTTGCATGCTCATGATTTTCTATTTACCCCCGACTCCATTGCAGGCGTTATTGATAAAGGAGAGATGATCGAAAAAAGCGGCTTGCAGTTAACCGCCTTACAAACTGATTTTTTATATGCGGCAAACGAAACTTACTTAAAAAATTTATTAATTGAAACGCCTGGCACAAGGCTTCAGTCTACAGTTTCATTACATTATCCATCTATCGCCGCTTTACAAAAAAATATTGGCGATCTGAAAGTGAATGCAGATCTGAAGAAGAGCAGGATACAGGTAAAAGACATATTGTTGTTTGCGCCTTTTCTCTCGAAACAACCTGCTTTTTCCAATTCTTCGGAAGTATGGACGATGGATGGAAAGATCAGCGGGGCCGTATCGGGGTTAAACTTAAAAGGAGTTGACATTTCAGCGTTAAATGATACACGCATAAGCGTCAGCGGAAATATTGCCGGACTTCCCAATGCCAAAAAAGTAAATGGAAACCTCATCATCCATTCTATTCATACCAGTAAAAAAGATATACGGTTAATGGTTCCAGCAGGATCATTACCGGAAAACATTACGCTGCCTGACAATATAGAACTTCGTGGATCTGTTTCCGGTAGTATGGAAAATGTGCGGGCAAAGCTGGAACTGGTCACTAACCTGGGGAGCGCAGCGCTCGATGGAACCATCGCCAATGCCGCCAACAAAAACAAAGCAGCTTACCGCGCAACGATCAGTGCCCGGGCGCTTCAGTTGGGAAAGATCCTGCAAAACGACAGCTTGTATGGCTCTTTAACGGCGCAGCTCACCGCCTCGGGAAAAGGATATGATCAGAAAACAGCCGCAACCAATTTCAAAGGAAATGTTATTTCGGCTGTACTTAACCGGTATGCATATCGTGATATTGATTTTTCCGGATCGCTCGCTGATCAAAAAGCCGCCGTTAAAATAAACAGCTCCGACCCAAACCTTCGATTTGCACTGGATGCAAACAGCGATATATCGGCAAAATTTCCATCTGTAAAAATGAATGCCGTCATTGACGGCATCAATACCTTACCTCTGCATTTCACTTCCCATACGCTTATGTACTCGGGATCTGTTTCTGCAGATTTTCCGGTAACGGATCCGGAAAACCTTAAAGGAGAAGCGCTGATCGCAAACTCAGTATTAACGGCTAATGGTCAGCGGTATAAACTTGACAGCATAAAACTCAATGCCGGCGAAAGCGATTCAGGAAATTTTGTGCGGCTGAAAAGCGAGGCTTTCAATCTGGAGCTTAGCGGGAAATATCATCTTGCCCAGTTAGGAACTGTGCTGCAAAGATCCATTCAGCCTTATTATAATTTATCAGCTCCCGATTCGGGCGCGCAGGCGAAAATAAAAACAGACAGCCTGAAAGCTTATGATTTCAGCTTTCGTGCGCAGATCGTTAACAGTCCTTTATTTAAAGCATTTATTCCTGATCTGGAAACGCTGGATCCAGTTAACCTGCAAGGTCATTTCGCCTCTGGCAAAGGATTCCAGGCAACTGCTTCGGCCCCGCTGGTCATCATGGGAGCCAATCGCCTTGAGCATTTTACATTGAATGCGAAAGCCGGAACTGACGGTATACGCCTGCAAACAGGCATGGAAGAATTCAGTAACGGCGCTTCTTTTACCGTGTATAATTCAACTATCAATGCTATCATCGCCAATAATGCTATAAACTTCCTCGCCAATATAAAAGATAAAGCGTCAAAAAATAAATACAGGATGGGCGGAACCATTGCCCAGCCCGAACCCGGCGATTATGCTATTTCTTTTCATCCCGATTCGCTGATGCTTAACTATGATAAGTGGACCATAGCTCCGGATAATATTTTAAAGTTGCATAAGGGAGATATTCATGTCAGCGATTTTATTCTTGGTAAAGGAGCGCAACAGATCAGCGTCAAAAGCCGAACAACAGAAGTCAATGCTCCCATCGACCTGGAATTTAATAATTTCAGGATCGGCACCATAACCGCTTTTGCTAACCAGGATTCTTTACTGGCAGATGGAACAATCAATGGTAAGGTGTCGTTAAATGATCTGACTGGCCAACCAAACTTTAACAGTGATCTTACCATCACCGACCTGATGATAAAAACAGATACGGTGGGTAATATTGAACTAAAAGTAGGCAATACTACCAAGAATGTTTTTACCGCCCATGCAGCCATAACGGGAAAGGGCAACGATGTTGAGCTGAAAGGCAATTATTATCTGAAGCCTGATAATCAAAGCATATTCGATCTTGCCGTGGATATCAGGAAGCTGCAAATGAGTTCCATACAGGCTTTGTCTGCGGGCGCCATTACCCAGGCTAAAGGTTTTATGGGCGGCAAGTTTGACGTAAAGGGAACGTTTGAAAAACCAGATGTAAATGGCCATCTCGATTTCAATCAAACCGGTTTCAGTCCTTCAGCGCTCGGAAGTTATTTTACCATAGATAAAGAAAGTATTGTTATCAATCAGGAAGGAATAAAGTTTGACCAGTTTTCTATTCGTGATTCCTCTGGTAATGAGCTTAACCTGGACGGAGCCGCCTATACCAGCAATTTCATGAACTATACCTTCAACCTCGATCTTACCGCCGATAATTTCCAGGCGCTGAACAGCGTTAAAAAGAGAGGAAGTTTATTTTACGGTCAGTTTTATTTCGACACCGATCTTCATATAAAAGGAACGGAAGTAAAACCTGTTGTTGATGGAAATCTTACCGTAAATGAACGCACCAAACTTACTATTGTGCTTCCCCAGGATGAGCCGGGAGTGGCAGACCGGGAAGGTATTATCCGTTTCATAGATGCGGATTCCCTGCGCCTCGACAGCAATTTGCTGGTCATCGCTAAGGATACCCTAAGCAGGTCGGGCATTAAAGGCATGGATGTTTCCGTAAATATTGAAGTGAATAAAAATGCAGAGCTAACACTAATCGTGGATGAATCAAACGGTGATTTTCTTCGAATGAAGGGAACCGCGCAGCTAAACGGGGGAATAGACCCAAGCGGCAAAACAACGCTTACGGGTTCTTATGAAATTGATGAGGGCGCTTATGAATTATCCTTCAATCTGCTGAAAAGAAAATTCCTGATCAGCAAAGGCAGTAAGATCGTGTGGCTGGGCGAACCTACCAGAGCCAATGTAAATCTAACTGCAGTATACGTGGCCAATACCGCTCCCCTGAGCCTGGTAGAGAATCAATCGAATATTTCCAATATCAATATCTATAAACAACGACTACCCTTCGAAGTAAACCTTAAGCTTAACGGCGAATTGCTGAAACCGGAAGTTACCTTTGATGTTATTCTGCCAGCCGATAAAAACTATAATGTTGATGCATCAGTAATTGATAATGTCAATACGCGTTTAACCCAGCTTCGCACTGAACCTTCTGAATTGAATAAACAAGTATTTGCTTTACTGTTGCTTAACCGCTTTGTTTCTGAAAATCCATTCGCCAGTACAGGAAGCGGAGGCATTGGATCAATTGCCCGGCAAAGTGTGAGTAAATTATTAACCGAACAGCTTAATACCCTGGCCAGTGACCTGGTAAAAGGCGTGGACCTCAATTTTGACGTTGCTTCTTCCGATGATTATACTACTGGCAACCAGCAAAACCGCACAGATCTTAATGTTTCTCTTTCCAAACAATTACTGAACGACCGGCTTAAAGTGACCGTGGGCAGCAACTTTGAACTGGAAGGTCCGCAAAATAATAACCAGAAATCGAATAACCTCGCCGGAAACGTAGCGCTGGATTACTTATTAAGCAAGGACGGCCGATACCTGCTTCGCGCTTACAGGAAGAATGAATATGAAGGAGAACTGGATGGTTATATCATTGAAACCGGGGTAAACTTCATCATCATTTTGGATTATGACCATTTCCGGGAGCTTTTCCATCTTCCTAAAAATCCAAAACGTATTTTAAAGAAAAATATTGAACCCGATGAAAGCGACACGCGTAAAGCAGGACCCGTCATTAACCCCGGAATTAAAGAAAAATGACCGCTAGAATTTTACAACATATATCATTTGCTTCAGCGCTGTTATTGCTGATCAGTTCGTGTAGCAATACCCGTTATATTCCGGCTAATGATGCATTATATACCGGAGCTACGGTAAAAGTAGAAGCGCCTGACCTCAAAAAAAGTAAAAGGAAAACGATAAGTAAAAACCTTGCCGCTCTTGCCAGGCCAAAACCAAACAGCAGTATCCTGGGACTGCGCGTTAAACTCTGGTTCTGGAATATCGGCGGAAATCCTAAAAGAAAATTTTCCGCCAGGAGGCTTGTTAAGCGATTCGGCGAGCCGCCCGTTCTGCTAAGCGACCTCAATCTTGAAAAAAATACCAGGATATTACAGAGCTCTCTGGAAAATGAAGGCTACTTTACCGCTAAGGCGCTTGGCGATGTAGAGATTAAAAACAAAAGAGCACGGGCAGTATATACAGCCAGGCCGGGAAGCCAGTACCTGGTCAATGAAGTGATTTTTCAACAGGATAGTTCAGCGCTTCAGAAAGCCATTAACCGTACCAAAAATCGATCCCTGCTAAAAAAAGGAGCGCCCTTTAACCTGGATCTTATTAAAGCAGAGCGCGAAAGAATCGATGCGCGGTTAAAGCAAAGGGGTTTTTATTTCTTCAACCCCGATAATCTGCTGATCGATGTAGATACTACTATTGGCAATCATCTGGTAAACCTCTATGTAAATACAAAATCAGCTACGCCGGAAGAAGCGCGGAAGATATATCGTATACAGGATGTGGTCATTTATCCATCTTACAGCATCAATACTGCCTTCTACGATACTAATAAAAGGTATGGTATTCAGTATGATGATTATATGGTAATAGACTCTTCCAGGTTGTATAAACCTAAATTATTTGCACAGGCCATGCAGTTCAGAAGAGGAGATCTTTATAATAGAGGCGAACACAACACCACCCTGAACAGGCTGATCAACCTTGGCATTTTTAAATTTGTCAAAAACCGTTTTGAAATTGCCGGCGATTCTTTACTGAATGCTTATTATTATCTTACCCCATTACCAAAAAAATCACTTCGCGTTGAATTAGGCGGTAACACCAAATCAAATAACCTAACCGGATCGCAGGTAACTATTGGTTTTACTAACCGGAATACTTTCGGCGGCGGTGAAATATTGACCATCAATAC
>JBDTVL010000107.1:0-7315 GCA_040007215.1 Flavitalea sp. | reverse complement strand
TCATGCCGCCACAGCGGGTTCTTCCAGTTATGGCCAACCGCAGCCATTTTTTTCACCTGTTCTTCATTGATACTAATGCCGAGTCCCGGTCCCGAAGGAATATTCACAAATCCTTTATCAAAGTCAAATACAGATTTATCTTCCAGGTAATCGAGCAGGTCGCATCCTTCGTTATAATGAATACCTATGCTCTGTTCCTGGATAAAAGCATTATGACAGGTAGCGTCTACCTGCAGACAGGCGGCCAGGGCTATCGGGCCGAGCGGGCAATGAGGCGCTGCGGCAACATCGTAGGCTTCCGCCATCGATATGATCTTCTTGCATTCCGTAATACCTCCGGCATGCGACAGGTCGGGTTGAATGATGGCGATATACCCATCATTCAATACCTGTTTAAAATCCCACCGGCTATACATTCTCTCGCCTGTGGCGATAGGAATAGTGGTAGCCCGGGCCAGTTCGCGGAGGGCTTCATTATTTTCGGGCAGTACAGGTTCTTCAATAAACATCGGGTGAAATTGTTCCAGCTCTTTTACCAGTGTTTTCGACATGGCTTTATGCAGTCGTCCATGAAAATCTATTCCTACTTCCAGCGAGAAACCAACAGCTTCTCTAAATGCCGCCACTCTTTGCAATACAAGATCAATCTTTCTAAAGGAATCTATATAGTTCACTTCTTCCGAAGCATTCATTTTAACGGCGGTGAAACCCTTATCCATCGCTGCTTTTGCGGCTTTTACAATATCGCCCGGCCTGTCGCCTCCTATCCAGGAATATACGCTCATCTTTTCTCTCGCTTTTCCACCCAGTAACTGGTAAACAGGCGCATTAAAAAATTTCCCTTTGATATCCCACAGGGCCTGATCTATACCGGCAATTGCGCTCATCAATATTGGTCCGCCGCGATAAAAATGGGTGCGGTACATCGTGTTCCAGTGATCTTCGATAGCCATAGGATCTTTACCCAGCAGTCCTTCCATCAGTTCAGTAACTGCGGCCTTCACTGTCGCTGCCTTACCCTCGATAACGGGTTCCCCCCAGCCAACAATACCCTGGTCGGTTTCAATCTTTAAAAATAACCAGCGGGGAGGAACCTGGAAGAGCTCGTAACTTTTTATTTTCATATAAGAGCCATGATTAAATGAGTCGTTGAAGCGCTTCCCTCACATTCGATTCAATAACATCGAATTTTTTATTGTCGATCAGTTGTTTCGATGCCAGCCAGGAACCGCCTACGGCAATCACGTTGCCCATCGACGCGAATGCAGCCATATTACCGGGATTAACGCCGCCCATAGGAATAAATTGAACCTGGAGCTGCTCATAAGGTCCCAGCACAGATTTCAGAAAAGAAATACCGCCTACCTGTTCGGCAGGGAACAGTTTAAGGATAGGAAATCCCGATGCAAAAGCGATCTCTATTTCAGAAGGCGTCATCACTCCGGGAATAAAAGGAAAATCCAGTTTAACCGCTTCGTCAGCTATTGCAGGATTGAAGCCCGGGCTTAATCCAAACACTGCGCCTGCATCGATCGCCTGTCTGAGTTGAACTGACGTTAACAAGGTGCCCGCCCCAATGATCATTTCCGGGAATCTCTTTCGGATCTCCAGTATAGATTGAGCCGCGGCGCCTGTTCTGAAAGCCACTTCCATAATATTCAAACCGCCTTTTAAAATAGCTTCTGCTACGGACAATGCATGCTCCGAACTGGAGAAGGTAACGGCAGGAAGTATTTTACTACTAAAAAAAGAAGAAAGCGTATCCATATTTAATAATTCGATCCGAGTTTACAAAACCGTAACGCAGGTCTAATATACCATTTAAATAAAATGCGGCGTTTTACTGATCGCGACTTATTTTGCCGACAAAGGAGAAAGCGCCTCTTTAACCTCAAACATCAGCGTACCGCTGCCTGCCTGCCCATCGGCTGAAATACCCTGCAGCATTACGGTATATTTTCCAGGAAGATCGGAAGTATAGAAACTGATTTTACCATTGGCATTTTTTTGTACGTCGGGCGACCAGAACAGCAGATTCCTGAAGTCGGGCAACCTGCCTGCGACCTGCGCAGTCGTTTCATATACCGGCGAAAAGAATTCGCGCTGCATTTGCACGCCTTCATAATCGATCACCGTAGCATTAGGATTTAGTTCGAAGTCGGGAAGGTCGCCGCGATAAGTGATGAAATTGAGTATGCCATCATAAGCCAGATCGCCATAATAATATTTACGGGCTACAACTTCCAGCTTCCATATTTTCAGCGGGTCGTACTTCATGAATTTATCGGTATCGAAAACGGGTGTTCCATCGAGCAGCGCCAGCGGATCAAGCGTAAAAAGAGAACGGCTGATACTTTCAAATACCGAAAAATGATAATGACCTTCTCTTTTCTTTACAAATACGAGCGGCACATATTCGCGTAATATTTCTTCCATAGTAGTAAATCGGGTATAGTTGTCGAGCAGGTAAGCCACATCAGGTTTTACATAAAAAACAGCAGAATCGATAGCGGAATTGTCAAACAGCGCTAATTTTTTTCCGGCATAAATATTTTGTGCCTGCACCCCGATATGTCTTTCCAGCAAAGTGTTTTTCGCGTCCTGTGACAGCGAGAATCTGCCTGGTGGATTAACAGGATATTGATCAAAGAAGGGATCAGTCAAGGTCACGCGGTAAAGACTATCTTTTTGCCCATTAGTCTGTACAATCACTTCCTGTCCGTAAAAGTTCTTCATTTCAAAATTCACTTTACCGCTACTATCGCCGCTCGATTCATGAAACTGCGTTCTTCGTCCCGGAACTGCAAGAAAAGCAGGAACGCTTACGCCAGGGGCCTGGTTGCCCATATGCGTAATTTTTCCCTGTATTAAATGCCCGTTGTATTCCGGCATAAAGCGGAACGAAGGTTTTGTATCAGCGGTAATATCGCTCCAGGAAAATCGCCTCCAGCCATGCGTCAGCATCAGGTTATCCATCGCTATTGATATGCCGCTATCGCGGGAAGTGAAATAATATTCTGGTGATTCAATCCTCCCGGGAAGATCGGAACTCAGCCACACGTAACTGGAGATATTCATGCCATCCGGCGATTGTAACGAATCGATCCGGTAAACGGCTACTGAAAGATCAGCGTTCAATGAGCGGTTATCAAAGCCCATTGTTGAAAAATCGATATCTATTTTCTGGCGAATGCCATATTCCTTTCGCGCATTCATTTTTACCTGCAGGTTACGAGTAGGATATTTAAAGACGAGCCGCTCGCAAACCGGTTGGCGATCGGCATTAAAAAGCGTAAAATGCGAAATGCCATCGCCCAGCAGGTTCATATCTACCAATAACTGCGCATGACCGTTAGTAATATTTATTTCAGTCGACGATTTAACGAGGCCGCGGGTATGGGCAAAAAGATAAACTTTACCGGATTCGCCGCCTGTTTTAAAAGCAGCCGAAATGTTGATGGCCAATTTTCCATTAACAGGGCTATCCAGTTGCAGGGTATAACCATTATCAAAGGCGGCAGGCAATTCTTTAACCAGTTGACCGACGCCCGGAATATTGATGATCGCATTATATTTCCTTCCTGTTTTCGGAACCAGGCGAAAACTTCCAATCCCAAAATGAGGGGGTTCAAAGGAAGTTAGCGTGTCCGACAGATCATCAACCACCAACCCCTTGCAGGAAATACCTTTACCGTATTCATTCACTATCCGGAAACCGATCCTGCTGCCGATACCATTTACCAGGTTTCCACCTTCCGGGAAAAACTGTATATCGAACCGGGGCTTAACGGGCCGTTTTTCTTCCAGGAATGTTTTCTTTCCATTAACCAGCGTGATCGTTTTTACGAAAAAATAATCTGCGCCGAAATTTTTCATCCAGTTGGTGTAAGCGCGTAAAGTATATACTCCGGAGTTAAGCGTTGCCGGCAGGTAAAGCGAACCATTTCCGCTTGCATCTTTCATGCCGATCTTGGCCTGTAATACCGGATTTCCCGCTTCATTGATCAACTCAACGTAAGCCAGTTTGCTGAGGTCAAGGGGCCGGTGGAGCAGTCCATCCATAGCATACAGTTTCAGCCATAAAATTTCACCGGTCAGATAAAAGTTTTTATCGGTATGCACAAAAAGTTTTTCAGGCAATGCCTGTGCGGTATGTTCACCGAAGTTCCTGACGATAGTTTCTGTAAAAGGCGCCTGGCTATTACAAAAAAGTATTGCATGCGATGCAACAAAAAAAAGAAGCAGGCTTTTGCATGTCTTCATGATGACAATTTGCGTGTTTTCATGGCCAGTAATCAGGTTTTATATTGTTGCCGGTAAGGGTACAATCTATGCATACCGGATACGAGGCCGAAAATTTATCAATGGCAAAAGGCGTTCCCTCTGTGGCAAGGGAGGGCATTAAACCTCCTCCTTTGCTTTTGATGCTATCGCTGATATTTTCAATCTCAACGGCAAAACATCCGGATCTGTACTCCCAGTCTATATCAGAACTTTTGATAAATATTCTTTTCTCGTCTATATTGCTGATATTGACAAAACCGATAACCGGTTCTGAAGGATTATTAACGCAATGAATATTACCGTTCAGTTCCGAAGGCTGCGCATCAAACAGAGATCCGGTAGCTTCGGTATTTTTTTTCATTCTTTCCAGGAATTCATATCCTTCGCGTGTCCATGACATTTGCTTTACCTTGACGCTGTATAACACGCTTAATTTTATAGATCCGCCCGGAATAAATAACAACGGCAGGTTAATAGCATCCTGGCTAAGTCTGGCGGAAGAGCCGAGCAGCAGGCTGGTGGAAGCGCTATACTGCCAGCAGGTAAACAGCGAGTAGTCGTATCCGTAAGTACCCAGGTTTTTGAATACAACGTGTATATCATCCTCTTCGCCAGGGATCTCAGTAGTATCATATTTCAGCGCTGAATAATACTGCGAATGAAACTCCCAGGTTTCGTCATATAGCCATTGGTAGTAGCGGGTACTGTTGGCGGGATCATGGGTATTAATATATAATTGCATACCTCCATTCTCCATTTTATAACTGATACTGTCTATCGGAGGCGTATACCTGACCGGTTCAAAATCTGACACATACTCGAAAGCGCCGCTGGTAATATGAAGGCGGTATTTATGCTGAGCATTTAAACCCAGGTTGCCTGCGGTATAATGACCTGCAGATGTTTCTGTAAGATAATAAACGCTGTTATCATCGCCTTCTACCTGGGCTTGGGCGCCTGATTCATATTTTGTGGTATTATCGTTCAGTTTTGTAGTTCTCGAAAGTATAATATCCGTTCCTTCCAACCCGCTGTTAATGATGCCTTCCACAACCAGGTAACCGGTTTCCGGCGAAGTGAATGTCGGATTGTATATCTCTCTGCAACCCATAGTTAATAGCGCCAGTAAAAAAGAAGCGATCTTTTTAGTCATCAAAACCTGATATTAAAATTTATGTAAGGAATGGCGCTGCCGAAAATGGAAAGCTTATATCCTTTAACCATTCCATCTTCGGAAACATAATACACCGAATAAGGATTTTTCCGGCCGGTAATATTATAGACGCCAATTGTCCAGGAATTGTGCGTTTTCTGATGAACTTTATGGTTGCCATCAATATTCATGGAGAAATCGGAACGGAAATAATCGGGTATCCGGTGCGCATTACGATCTGCATATAAAGTTCTGGCAGAACCGCCATACTCAAATCTTCCAACAGGAAGCGTGATTGGCCGGCCGGTGCTATAGGTAGCATTCAGCGAAAGGCTGAACCGATGACTAACCCGGTAATTACCAATAAAAGTGATATCATGCGGTTTATCATAGCTGGCAGGGTAATAAGCCCCTTTATTGATGACGATGCCTGTAAGCGGATCATCGGCTTTCAATAAGATTCTCGAATAGGAATAACTGATCCAACCATTCAGTTTACCGGTAAGTTTTTTCAGCAACAGCTCTACGCCATAGGCTTTTCCTTTTGTGCCCACCACATCGGTTTCAATATGCGGGTTCAATACCAGTACGGCGCCGCTTTTGAAATCGAGATAATCCCTGATGCTTTTATAATACACTTCAACAGAAGCTTCAACGGTATTAGACTTAAAATTTTTATAGATACCTAACGATAGCTGGTCGCCAAATTGGGGTTTTATATTGGGATCGCTCAGTTTCCATACATCCGTTGGGGCCATAGCCGAAGTATTGGATAACATATGTATGTATTGGCGTTGGGTATTGAAACCTGCCTTGATAGAGAAGCTATCGGAAAAAGCATACCTCATCGAAAAGCGGTATTCCGGACCGGAATAAGTTCTGATCATTTTACCGGAACCATACTGGGTAGTTCCAAGGAGGTTGCCGCTGGTTATGGAAATTCCGGGCGCATACTCATTAACATTTTTAGGGCCCAGGTAATTAAACACAGAATACCTGATGCCCCCATCCAGGGAAAACCTCGAAGTAACGCTGTAGCGATCGCTCAGGTACAGCGCGCTTTCCAGCGCCTGTTCAGCTTCTACCTGTTGAGGCATAACCAGCGATTCTTTACTATTTGGCTGGAAAGAGCCGCCATGTAGTTTATAATAAATAGAATTCAATCCAAAATCTATCGTGTGTTTTGTTGTTAGATAATAGTTGACATGCATACGCAGGTAGGTCTGGTTGATATCGAATTTCATTTTATAAGCGCTGAGCGGAAGCCTGTCGCTGTAAATAGAATAATCATACCTGTCGTAGCCTGTAGTAACAAGGCTGTTCACTTTATTATTGAAAATATGCTTCCATTTAACGGAAAAGTTCTGGTTGCCATAACCATACACCGTATCGCTGTTCAGGTTAAACTTGTCAGCGCTCCTATAACCTGACAGGTAAACAGTATTCTTCTTATTGATCTCGTGACTGATATTAAGATTAAAATCGTAGAAGGAAGCCTTACTTTTTTTATATTGATCGGGCAGCGCATTCAGCAGCCAGTTGGCATAGGTAGTGCGAATGCCAAGAATGAATGATGATTTGTCTTTGATGATCGGCCCTTCGAGGTTGAACCTGCTGGTGAGCAAGCCAATACCAGCAGAACCGGTAAGGTTTTTTTTACTGCCTTCGCGGCTATTAATATTCAGTACCGAGGATAAACGGCCTCCATAACGGGCAGGGATACTGCTTTTATAGAGTTCCAGGTCTTTAACCACTTCAGGATTGAAAGCGGAGAACATACCAAAGAAATGAGCGGGGTTATAAATAGTAGCATCGTTGAAAAGAATAAGGTTCTGATCGGTGGAGCCGCCGCGTACATTCAATCCAGTACTCGCTTCC
>JBDTVL010000106.1:0-7321 GCA_040007215.1 Flavitalea sp. | reverse complement strand
CAAACGAGCTGGAAAAGAATATAAAGCCAATATCATCCTTCGTAACAGCGCAGGAACTATGGAAGTGGTAAAAACTTCTGTATATGATAAGCTGGGCGCCGAACTGGAAACGCTCGATAAGCAAAAAGCAAAAGAACTGGGCATTGCCAGAGGCGTGGAAATAAAATCGATCGGTTCAAAAGGACTGATGAGCAAAGTTCGGGTGCAGGAAGGATTTGTGATACTGAAAGCCAATAACGAAAAAGTGCTGTCGATCGGTGATTTTAAAAAACAGGTTGACAAGGCGGATAAAACCGTTAAGGTTGAAGGCATATACCCCGGATATGAAGGTGTATATAATTTCATTCTTAACCTGGAAGCTGCTAATAAATAGAGCAGTACAATATTAATACAAGAAGCCGTCTCAATAAGAGGCGGCTTTTTTTGGCCCTCTTTATTTCAGCCGGCTGAGCAGATATGAAAATCTGCTTAACTTCAGTTTCCCAATCAATTCAATTATGTTACAGTCAAAAATTTTCCTTCCTCTATTTTGCTCATTGCTGTTTATGGCAAAAACGCAGGCACAGTCCGTACTGCAAGCAGATGTTTGCATTTATGGAGGAACATCCGCGGGCGTCATTGCCGCCTACACCGTAAAAAAACTGGGCAGATCGGTGATACTGATCGAACCCGGCTCCCACCTGGGAGGTTTAAGCTCGGGCGGTTTAGGGTATACCGATATCGGCAATAAATATGTGGTTACCGGTTTAGGGCTTGATTTTTATCGCAAGATGGGAAAATATTATGGCAAACCGGAATCGTGGATATTTGAACCGCATGTTGCCGAGCAAGCATTCCAGCAATACCTGCAGTCGGCGGATGTTCAGCCGCATTACCGGCATCAGCTTGTCAGCGTAAAAAAGGAAAACGGTTTTATCCGTGAAGTCAAAGCGGAATATATCAATTCATTGGGGAAACGTTCAACACAGATCATACAGGCTAAATATTTTATCGACTGTTCCTACGAAGGCGACCTGATGGCCAAAGCCGGCGTTTCGTATACAGTAGGCCGTGAGGATAACAGACTTTACAAAGAAACGTACAATGGCGTTCAGGTGCATGATGGGCACCAGTTTCCTGATGGCGTAGATCCTTACAAAATACCAGGCAAACCTGAAAGCGGGTTATTATGGGGGATCAGCGCCGAAAATTTATCGACCATAGGCTCTGGCGATAAAAAAGTGCAGGCATACAATTTTCGTTTATGCCTTACCGATAGACCCGGCAACAGCTTGCCAATTACCAGGCCGCAGGATTACGATTCCTCGCGTTATGAATTATTGCTTCGGGTACTGGAAAAAGAACCGGCAAAAAACCTCGGCGCTTTCCTGAAAATTGATATGATGCCAAATAATAAAACGGATATCAATAATAACGGCCCCTTTTCTACCGATATGATCGGCGTGAATTACAGTTACCCCGAAGCAGATTATGATCTGCGAAAGAAAATGATCAAAGATCATGAGCTTTATATAAAAGGTCTGCTGTATTTTATAGGTCATGATAACCGCATGCCTGTTCATTTACGCAGCGAGATGCTAAAATGGGGATATCCAAAAGACGAATACCAGAATAACGGAAACTGGTCGCCGCAGGCTTATATCAGGGAAGCGCGGAGGATGGTAGGAGAATATGTTATGACGCAGGCCAACTGCGAAGGCAGGGAAACAGTGAATGATGGCATAGGTATGGCCGCTTATACCATGGACTCGCACAACTGTCAGCGGGTAGTCGTGAACGGTATGGTTAAGAATGAAGGCGATGTAGAAATTGGCGGGTTCGGTCCCTATCCGATTGCCTACAGGTCGCTGATCCCGAAAGCGGCCGAATGTAAAAACCTCCTTGTTCCGGTTTGCCTTTCCGCCAGCCATATCGCCTACGGATCTATCAGGATGGAGCCGGTATTTATGGTACTGGCGCAAACCGCCGCCACGGCGGCTACAATGGCCGTCCAGGCTGGCGTTCCTGTACAGGATGTAAGCGTAAAAAAGCTTCAGGCGGCATTAACCTCCAACCCGCTGGCCGATAACAGCGCTCCTGAAATAGTAGTGGATAATGAAGATAAAGATCATGTGGAAATAAGCGGCGACTGGACCCTTCAGAAACATATTGGCTATGGGCCTTCCGCACTGATAGCATCAGAAAATAAAGAGGATAAGAAATGGGTGAAATTTATTCCGGCGGTTACCCGTGGAGGTTATTACGACCTGTTCGCTTATATTCTTCCGGGGCTTGATAAAGCCGCTTCCGCCACCATGGTTACCGTATTTGATGGCGCCAGGGAGAAAACAATCTTTTTAAGAAAAGACGCCATTAATGTACAGGGACAAACCTCCGGCGAATGGGCTCCCCTTGGTCGTTTCCGGCTACCCGCGGGCAGAAAAGCCTATATAAAGATCAGCGCAGACAAAGCCGGCGGAACTGTGCTGGCCGATGCTGTTTTATTCAGACCCGAATTTAAATAATCTGTTTTGCGAATCACCATGTATGTTTTCCAATACCAGGAAACTCCAGGGTTCAATCTCAAAATGGTTGGATGAAGGCATGTCGGTAATAACTTCAGAAAAGATATTCCTGTAGCTCCCGGTAAGATATTGGGTATCTACCAGTAAATGCTGAGGAGCGTCGGAGAAATTCAATAATACCATAACCTGCCTGTCCTGAGAACTGCGCAGGTAAGCGATCACCTGCCTGTCGTTAGTAGTATGAATGAACTTCGTTTGCGCTACACTGCTATCACCGCTGAGGGCTGCATTACTCCTGCGCAACTCCAGCAGTTTTTTATAAAACTGGTGCAGTTCATTTCTCCCGGTCCATTCAATGGCATCCTTCTCGAAAAATTTAAGTCGTTTGCGGTTAGGCATTTCCTGCCCGCTGTATATTAGGGGTAAACCGCTCCAGGTGCAGGTCATAACGGCAAAGCAAAGCGCCATTTCTCCATACTTCTCGTATTCCGTTCCGTTCCAGCTATTTTCATCGTGATTACTGGTGAAGAAAAGGTAAGTGGAATAGGGAGTGATTTTATCGAGGTATTGCTGCAGATCCTGCCTGAATTCATCAATAGTTCTGTTCACCCTGGCAAACTTTTCAGATTGATGCATCCAATGCCAGGCATAGCTAAAATCGAATGCTTGGGTATAATGGATATCTTCCGTTTCTGCCATCCAGAAAAGCGGTTTTATTGCGTCGAGATGGGTTCTTGCCTGCTTCCAGAAGTCGAGCGGGATCAGGTGGGCCATATCGCAGCGAAAGCCATCGATCTGACAAGTGTTAACCCAGAATTCCATAGCAATGATCATGGCCCTGCGCATGGCGTGGTCGTAGTAATTAAGGTCGATAACATCGATCCAGCCATTGCTGTCATAAAAATTGCCGGAACTGTCTTTCTTGTAAAATTCGGGATGCGTAACTGTCCAGCAGTGATCCCAGCCGGTATGATTAGCCACCCAGTCGATGATCACTTTAAACCCCAGTTGGTGGGCTTCGGCCACCAGTTGTTTAAAATCATCTATCGACCCAAATTCCGGGTTGGTAGCCATATAATCGGAACAGGCATAATAGCTGCCCATGGTTCCCAGTCTTTTTTCAATGCTTACCGGGGTAATCGGCATGAACCACAAAACTTCGATACCCATATCGCGGAGGCGGGGCATTTCTTTGGCGAATGCGGTGAATGTTCCTTCCTGGGTATATTGCCTGAGGTTTACTTCATACACCGAAGCGTTAAAGCTCCATGCTACCGGTTTAAATAGTGGCTCCATGGGCACAAGTTATAAGGTAAAAGGTAAAACGGGAAATGTAAAGTATCATTAGCGCCTTTTACTTTGCGTCTTTGCGGTAAACCTTTTTACCTTTGTCTACAACATGAAAACATTCAATGTTCCAACGGTATACAGGAGCCCGCTGATCAGCAGGATCAAGGACCTCCGCAAAGGCCAGGATAAGCTAAAGAAAGACCTTAGCCCCACCCTGCTGGATCTTGGCCCACTACAGGTTTATCTTGCCCGCCATTTCGGTTTTTGCTATGGCGTAGAAAACGCTATTGAGATCTCTTTCAAAACTATTGAAGCAAACCAGGGAAAAAGGATTTTCCTGCTCAGCGAGATGATCCATAATCCGCAGGTAAATGCCGACCTGCTGAATAAAGGGGTAAGGTTTCTCCAGGATACAGGAGGTAAGGAACTGATCTCCTTTTCAGAACTCGATAAAGACGATATCGTACTGATCCCCGCATTCGGGACCACTTTAGAGATCGAAAAAAAATTAAGAGATAAAGGCATCAGCATAGAAAAATACAATACCACCTGCCCCTTTGTAGAGAAAGTATGGAACCGCAGCGAACAGATAGCGGGTAAGGGATACAGCATTGTTATCCATGGAAAGCCGCGTCATGAAGAAACCCGGGCCACTTTTTCGCATGCTTCTTATAATGCGCCTTCGGTGGTAGTGAACGATATGCAGGAAGCGCTGAGGCTGGCGGAATACATCATTGGCGCTTTGCCCGCTTCGCAGTTCTACCAGGATTTTGAAGGCAGGTATTCGCCGGGTTTTGAGGTGGAAAAAGATCTTCGGCGAATTGGGGTGGTGAACCAGACCACGCAACTGGCTTCCGATACGCAGGCTATAGCCGATGTTTTGAAACAGACCATGATCAGTCATTATGGTTTAAAGGAAGAGCAGGCTGGCGATCATTTTGCCGATAACAGGGATACGCTTTGTTATGCCACCACCGATAACCAGTCGGCCGTTACCGCCCTGCTATCCACTTCCGCCGACCTGGCGATCATTGCAGGAGGCTATAACTCTTCCAATACCACGCACCTGGTGGAACTCTGCGAAGAAAAATTACCGTCCTATTTTATCCACTCAGCGGAAAAAATACTTTCGTCTTCCACCATTCTTCACTATAATTTTCATCTGAAACAGGAATTGCTTACCGCAGGCTATCTGCCCTCGAAAGAACCGGTAAAAATATTAATGACGAGTGGAGCATCCTGCCCCGATGCCGTTGTGGAAGAGATTATCCGGAAGCTTGCCGGATTTTATGGCGTGGAAGAAAAACTCAATTCGGTTATCTGAAATGGAGCTATACCATTTTAAAAGATTCCAGGAACTTGGTATTGAAGTTGCCGCTCAGGAATTTTTCATTACGCATTAACTGCTGGTGAAAAGGTATAGTTGTTTTCACGCCTTCTATCACATATTCGCTTAATGCGCGGCTCATGGTGTTGATGGCTTCTTCACGGGTACGGGCAACCGCTATTATCTTTGCAATCATAGAATCGTAATAAGGAGGTATCACATAACCCGCATACACATGCGAATCGATACGGATGCCATGGCCGCCCGGCTGATGCATCACTGTGATCTTACCCGGCGAAGGGCGGAAATCATTATAGGGGTCTTCTGCATTGATCCTGCATTCAATGGCATGGCCATTGGGTTCATAATCGAGCCCGCTGATGGCTTCGCCTGCGGCGATCTTGATCTGCTCTTTAATAAGATCGAAGCTGGTCACTTCTTCGGTTACACAGTGTTCTACCTGGATACGCGTATTCATTTCCATGAAGTAGAAGTTGCGGTGTTTATCTACCAGGAATTCGATGGTGCCCACACTTTCATAGCCAATAGCAGAAGCCGCTTTTTTAGCCGCGTCTCCCATTCTCTGCCTTAGTTCGGGCGTCATAAATGGCGATGGGGATTCTTCTACCAGTTTCTGGTGACGGCGCTGGATAGAACAATCTCTTTCGCTGAGGTGACAAACCCTTCCGTACCTGTCGCCGGCTACCTGTATTTCTATATGCCTGGGTTCTTCAACAAATTTTTCCAGGTAAATACCGTCGTTCTTGAACGAGGCGGCAGCTTCCGCTTTAGCGGTTTCATAAGCCTTCTGCATTTCACTTTCTTCCCAAACCACGCGCATTCCTTTTCCGCCGCCCCCGGCTGTAGCTTTCAGGATAATGGGATAGCCCACATCCTTAGCCACACTCTTGGCCTCTTCGATGCTGGAGAGCAACGAATCGCCTCCGGGCACTACGGGCACGCCTGCTTTGATCATGGTTTCCTTAGCGGTCATCTTATCGCCCATCGACCGGATCTGGTGAGGTGTGGGCCCGATGAATTTGATGCCATGTTCGCCGCATATTTCGGCAAATTTTGCATTCTCGGCCAGGAATCCATAACCGGGATGAATAGAATCCGCATTGGTGATCTCCGCAGCGGCCATTATATGAGGAATATTCAGGTAAGAGTCGGAACTCGCCGGCCTTCCAATACACACTGCCTCATCGGCAAATTTAACATGGAGGCTATCTTTATCGGCGGTAGAATATACCGCTACTGTTTTAATACCCATTTCCCTGCAGGTACGAATAACGCGAAGCGCGATCTCCCCCCTGTTGGCTATCATTATTTTTTTAAACATTATTCAGTTACTTTGAGTGCAAGGTTAAATGTAAAATTGAAAACGTAAAATGTAAAAGACGGGGTATACCATTGCCTTTTACTATCCAATTCTGCATTTTATTTTTGCATTTTAGTTCACGATGGGTCCACCAGAAACAACGGCTGATCATACTCCACAGGAGAAGCGTCATCCACCAGCGCTTTCACAATACGTCCTTTTATTTCGCTTTCAATTTCATTGAAGAGCTTCATAGCTTCAATGATACATACGGGTTTTCCCGGCGTGATATCATCGCCTATTTCAACAAAAGAAGGTTTTCCCGGCGATGGGCTTCTGTAAAAAGTGCCGATCATCGGGCTTTTGATGATGATGAAGTTATCCGGAGCCGCCTCTATTGCAGGTTTTGGCTTCTCGGCAGATGATGTTGTATTGGCAGAAACAGGCGGTAATGCCTGGAATTGAGGATAAGACTGGTTTTGAACAGGAGAAGTATAAACATTTTGAACAGGCTCTTCTTTCTGCCTGATAGTAAGTTTAAAGCCCTTCTCCTCGATCGTCACTTCACCAATATTGGACTTGTTGATCATTTTGATCAACTCCTGAATTTGTTTGAAATCCATTTGCAATGGGTTTTAGTAAAATGAATTTGGTGAAAACAAGAGACTAAGATAAGGATTTATTCAGTTGCCGGATTTTATCTGAAACCGGCCAAATATTTATTTAACTCTTTCTACGTATTCGCCGGTTTTTGTATTGACCCGTATCAGCTCTCCTTCATTTACAAATAAGGGGACATTTACGGTGGCGCCTGTTTCCACAGTAGCTGGTTTCAGGGTGCGCGTAGCCGTATCTCCTCTTAACCCCGGTTCCGAATAA
>JBDTVL010000105.1:0-7342 GCA_040007215.1 Flavitalea sp. | reverse complement strand
TAGCTGGACTCCGCACTGCCTGGAATATTCAGACCTTTGAATTGCGGAAGTGGTTCTGTGTAAAACGTCCATCCCTCGGGACAATGCTGGCCAGTTGCCGTTGGTCCGTTACGCACTTTACATTTTTTGCAATCGAAGCTGGCGAGGTGACCACTGGCTAAAGCGACCCAGGCCACTCCGTTTCGGTCTACATCCATGCCACGTGGAGAAAAACCTTCAACCGGTTCGCCTGCTGCATTAACTGGCAGCTCAAAATATTCTACGAGAGCCGTTTTAGACGGATCTGCCCCCGGGTTTAACCGGACCAAAGCGCCTGGATAACCAAGGTTAGATCCCCACACAGAACCATCAGGAGCAGGCGAACAGGCATATAAACCATTCTGAATTCTTTTGTCTTTGGTTGAATCCGATGGCGCATCAGGCTCTGTGTATGCATCCCGTTTTCCATTTCCGTTGAAGTCAAGAATCAACGGAGTCCAGCCTTGGGCTGCTTTTTCATCTCGGGTTTCAAGATATTTTTTTGTATCCAGCCAGCCAATCACAGCTCCGCCGCCACTGGTCCAGATGGTATTATTGTCATCTTCAGCAAACATTAAGTGATGTGTACTGAAAGCCGTGTTGATGGGTGTGTATTTCTCTGTTTTCGGGTCATACATGCCTAGGTGGCGGTATGATTTATCAAGAGGAAAATTTTTTGCTGAGGGATGACTGGAACCTTCTTTAGAGAATTCGGGATTGTCTGGCGGTCGAACTGTTGCGGTGATCCATACGCGCCCTTCTTTGTCGATCATGGGATTGTGAACATTTGTTTTGCTGTTCCAGATGGCCGTATCGCCCCAATATGGCGAACGTTGCGCTACATCTCCCGAGGCAGATTGAGTATTCGAATCCAGAACAGAAAGAGGCACCCGGCTGACTGTACTTGTTATGGGATCAAGAACAGGAAGATAGTCTGCACTCAACTCCAGGGCTCCGTATATTTTACCGTTGGCGTTCACCGTTGGGTTTCTTCGATCAGTCGACACCAAGTCGTGCAGGTAAGCTTTTGGATCAGCCCAGTCCCACTGCGAGATCACGACGTTTCGTTCAATACCTTGTGGGCGGTTTGGTTTTGATGGAACTTCACCCTGGGCGATTCGGTCTGTCCAGTCGGCCAGCATCTTCAACATATGCTCACGCCCCATCGCGATGGTTGCCGATGTCATCTGCCCACCAGCCTGGCCTGACTGTAATCTTCGCGCCCAGGCTTCAGTAGAACTATTAAATTTTCCAAGCGAGGGTTGAAACTCGCGCGTTCCTTTGCTCCCAAGTTGATGGCAGGAAAGACATGTACCGGACTTAATGCTGCGGAGAAAATCAGCCTGTACTTTTATATTAGGAGAGATTCCATTGCCTGTTGATCCGGTGCCGGGAAACATATCTTTCCCAGGAACATTAAGAAGCGAAAACCAGTAGCCGGCAGGATAATATTGTGCAGCCTCCTTTTCCGAAGGGGCAATCACAGCAGTCAGGTCCACTTTGTTACCTGGTTCTGCATCTTTCTTTGGCGAATCAATCAGACCATAGCCGCGTACCCAAAGTTTATATTTAGCTGTTGGAAGTTCGGGAAGCAGGTACTGACCGGCATCATTAGTCACGACGATTTTGGCAAAACGTGTAGGAAGGTCGTGGGTTTCAGCAATCACCCACACGCCAGCTTCTGGCCCATTGGGCCCTGTAACGGTTCCACTGATATCACTATCTCCTATACCCACCTCTTTGGTTGCTGTTGTACATGCCGCCATGAGGAGTGATGCCATCAGGATGCGGCAGGCATGCGAAAGAAGGGATGCAGCTTTTCTGACAATAGGGTTGCTTGCATTCTTTTTCATTTCGTATATGGTTTTCGTATTTATGGAATGACCATGTTCGTACTGTCAGGGAAGTTAAGTATGTTTTTGAATAAAAGCGCTGCAATGGATGGAACATTTGCCGGTGTGAACAGTCCATATTTTCAAATCATTCCTAAGTTAAATTTTGCAGATATATCTCATGTAGTCAACAAGCAAAGAGCGACAAAGAAAACTCGCGGTCTCGTTCGCTGGCTAAGACCTGCATCTTTATTTAAATTTAATCAGCCTTGTCAAATCATGAAAATATTGGGGAGACCAGATATCCAATTTCGAAGAGTCCTTAATAAAAGGTTGTACGTCCCGGATAACACTCTCCATTGAAACGGATTCAATCTTACCTGATAATAATTTTAAAAATTCTTCCTGTGTCATTTTATCTGAGGCCCAGGCGCTGCTGTCCTGCGCCCGTTTTGCAAGATGGTCCAGGTGCAGCGGCACACTCTTTTTAATATACCATTCCATATCATACCAGTCCCTTCCTTTTACCCTGTTACCCCATTTGCGAAACAGGAGGGCATGCATCTTTCCTGCGAAAAGGTCGGGTAATGTATAGCACTTTGTATAAAACGAAAATGGTTTTATCAGCAGCCTTTCTTCGGTTTCAAATCCGGGTGGCGGTTTTTTGTCGATCTCCAGTTTTATTGTAATGGCCGGAGGAATTTTCGTCATTCTTTCCTGCGGGATAATTTCTTTTAATGTCAGTTCCTGCCAGGCCGTATCGGGCTTTAAAAACGCCGAATCAACATTGCTCTGTTTTGTCTTCTCTTTCTCCGTCACACTAATCTTCATTCCCAGCGCTTCGAACTCCCGTATCATTCCATCGAGGTAGGGCTTTAGTGAAAAATCCGGTTCCACCTTCAGCAATGAAAAATCCAGATCTTCTGAAAACCGGTCCAGTCCATGGAAAATACGAAGGGCGGTACCTCCATAAAATGCAGCTACTTCGAAAAAGCGGCTGCGCTGAAGACCGGCCAGCGCAATCTCCTGCATTATTTCCCGCAGCGCCTGGTCTGCCTCTTCCTTGCTTTGCGGCCTATACTGTTCTATCCATTCTTTTATCATAACTTATCGAGTGTTTTTGTAACCATCCGGATACTGCTTTTCTTGGGAGCATAGGCTATCCAGCTTTTGATTGCTTCGTTATTTAATTCCTGCAGGGCGGGCTTTTCCATTCTCATGTCTTCCACCAGAAATTCAAGCGCCTGGTTAGCGCTTCGCAATATCATTCCTGGCTTTGTAACAATAACATCACACAGGGCCTTCTCCGGACTTGCCATTAAAACTGTTTGATCTGCTGACATTTCTACCTGACGGATACCAAAACTATAATAGGGCAAGCGGGTTTTTATATAGCTGAATAGACCCGCTGCGGTACGAAAATTTCTGGAAGAACCCGTTGTCATGGACGAGGTATTGACCACCTTTTCGGGGATCAGCCCCCAGTAGGATAAAGCAGCTTCCATGGAAACATAGCTGGGTCCGTAAATATGATTGGCCATTAAATATGCAGAAGGACGCGGCAGCTTTAGCGCCGGGCCTGTAATATAAAGACCTCTCTTCAGCGGTGTCAGCATCTCTTGCTTTTCAAGTCCCCGGATCTTATTATGCGGCCAACGGTATTCCTTCAGGAGATCCATAAGGATAGCCTGTGTCAATAATTGGCCCGCAAATGGTTGTATGGACTGTTCAAACCTCATTACTTGTCATTTTAGCGGCAGATACTGGAATTCCATTCCAATATCCATAGTAAATATAATATTATTTGCCATATTTTAGTATAATAATGGAATACAATTCCATTATTACCAATTAAAAATACAAGCTTCAGGGTTAAGAAATGACCTAGCCGAACCCCTATAAGATGATTGATAATAGACACCTAACAAATAGCAATTTATAAATACCGGGAGGCAAAACCTGACACATGCCTTCCCGCAGGAGCATTCACTAAAAGAAAACTGAATTGCCCGTCAATAACAGCGTTAATTGCTTTTTATACTCCCGCGCAATCTGTTGAACAATACAGAAACTATAGACCTGAAATCGAAAGAAAGTTTTATTGCCTCTTCTCCACCGATTCGACTCCGGCTTTCCTCCCCTCTTCCATTCCGTACTGAAAGAAAAAGATGGTGAGGAAAATGGCCATGACAATAATCACGATAATGATCAATACGGATACACGGGAGGGGAAAATTGGCTTGCCCATGGTTAGTGGTTTTAAGGTTTAAGGTTTAAGAAAGTATTTGAAAACGATGTAAAGAATGATCATCACCGCAGCAGTTATACCTGTAACGATATAAAATCCTCTGCGCGGATTCGGATCGGGACGATACCATCCGCTCCTGTCTCTCCATTTTATGGAAGGGGTTTTCACGCCTGCTTCTTTGAACCACTGCTTCGCCCAACGTGCATGGAAATCATTGGTCAGGTCCTCGAATAATTTCATATTATCGTCATCCATACAGATCCATTCGTCCAGTTCCTTTTCTTCCTGGGCGTTGATCCGGTTTCCCATGAACTTTGCGATGAGCGTTCCGTATGTATATCTGTCGCCGGTAATCATAATTCAAAGTTTGACACGGTGAATAATCTGCCCGGGATGTCGCTAAGGTTCCATTGCTCTTCCCTCAGCTCGCCCGGCGTGCAGTACATCAATTTCCTGAACCCCCTGATAAAAGTAGAGGCGCCTGTATAGCCCGCCTCTTCATAAAAAGATTTCACTGGTTTATCAGACCTCATGATTTCCTTTGCCGCTTTAATACACAAATAATATTTCCGGTATTCATCCATCGTGAGGCCGGTGACTTTCGGAAACAGTTTTTTCAATTTGTATTCATTCATCCCCACCCTTACGCTGATCTCCGGAATGGTAAAATGTTTGCCGGGGTTATCATCTATAAGTTCCTTAGCCAGCAGAATGATCTGCCAGTCGTCTCTTCGTATATCCCCTGCCGTTTCAGTATAACCCGATTCCTTAATCGCTATCCTGAAATACTTTTTCACCTGGTGGCGCAAGAAATTAAAGGAGGAGGCGCTGGAATAATCAAAACCCTGAATGATGCCGAGCAGGCTTTGCATATTTCCATTCAAAGTATGCGGACGGCCCATTAACCGCTCGGGCAACCCGGGACACATGTTGTGTGCTATTTCCTGCAAAGGGAGATCATTGACCAGGACGTCCTCTATCATATCCAACGATCCCTGCATATCCAGGAACGTATACCACCCAGCTTTTGGCGGAAGTAGTGCGGCTTTCCAGCTACTGCCAGCCAGCGAGGCAAATTCCTCTTTGCGAAGACGCACTTCGCCAGCGCCTTTTAAAAATTCATGCACGGGGCGATCCAGCAGGGTTCGGGTAAAGATGCCAGGCGCATAATTATAACTGCAGAGAAGGGCTGCGGGTTTTTTCCAGTAAATCATTCGTCGTGCAAAGCTGAGCTGGTCGTTACTTAGTTCCTGGGAAATGATCTGTCCGAATTCGGTTGTACTATACCGTGAATACGCGCCACGGATCACCGGGCCGGCATAATTGTCCGGCAGCCCGGGCCTGAAAGCCAGCGGTTCTCCTGTAGCAAGTGAATACTCAACCGACATAAGGATGAAGCGATTTTAGGACAGCTTCACAAATATGGGTAAAAAACAAGGTTCCGCAGAAAAAAAGGATGTGCCAATCGGGAGTATTAATGTGCCGATCGGGAGCGATTTTCAGCGTAAACCGGTTGTTGATACGGAAAATGAAGGGACTAGCCCGGACCCCTATGCGAAAATAAACCGGAAAATTCGGGTAATTCGCAGGGTAACACAGGTAAGTATTGAATAACGGGCATACATACCACCGGATTGGCTTTTCTCACCAGGAGGACTTTGTATTCGTGTCTCCCGGCGAGATCATTTTCATCCAATCGATCCACAATAATTGCCTTGTTTACAGCACGCTTCAAAAATCGCCTTTCATCATCTTCATTAGTTTACAGGAAGTTATTAACCGCATTCCCGAAGTCTATTTCTGCCGGGTGCATAAAAGCTTTATTGTTTCCCTGGAACACATCAAAAAAATGAATAAGGAAAAAACCCGCCTCTTTTACCAGGACAACAAAATAGTGCCCATAGGACGCTCTTACCTGCAACCTTTTCTTGAAAAAGTGATTATGCTGCGATAGCGTTTTATGTCGTTCAGCAGCAAATACTGTTGTTTGGCAGCCCCTGGCGCTGTTCAGCCTTTTTTTTAAAAAACGATTTTTTGTTGTCGCAATATTGTGTGGTCAATCAACGCGGGGCCGCGTCCGGAAAAGGAGAGAGACGCCTCCCGATCCACCTGCGAAGAATGGCAAAAAAAATTCTTAAACAACATTTATTAACAGTAACCACAGTACGGCTTAGATATGGATTAAATATGGATCATATACGGCGAAGCATCGAGGAACTGATAGACAACGCATAGACAACCCTTAGGGAACGCACGGCCAAAGTATAGCCAATGGTTATACAAGCCATGTCTTCCGCAAGGGAAACGCTTCAACAAGCAAAGCATCGTCTCAGCTCATTCAGCGAAGCGCCGGCTACCAGGAAAAGCCGTACTGTTTTATAAAATAAAATTTATGAAAGCAACAAGAGATAATCTATTTACGGATGGCGCGAGAGGATCGGCGCGCAACCTGACGATCAGGAAACGAAAATCAGGTCAATTTGTGATCAGCGCCCGCAGGGGAAAGTCCACCAAGGAACCGACCCCGAACGCAGTAGCCAACAGGGAAAAGTTTAAACTGGGTATCATCTATGGCAAGGCCGTATTGAAGGACCCGGAAAAAAAGGCCCTGTATGCCGCTGCCGCAGGTCCCGATATGAGCGCCTATACTATGGCGGTCAGGGATGCGGTCACTTCGCCAAAAGTGGTATCGATCGATGTCAGCCAGT
The DNA here is from genome assembly GCA_040007215.1 of Flavitalea sp. Taxonomy (GTDB): domain Bacteria; phylum Bacteroidota; class Bacteroidia; order Chitinophagales; family Chitinophagaceae; genus Flavitalea. Next base: position 536 of record JBDTVL010000105.1, on the reverse strand, counting down.
ACACCGGCAAGCCGGGAGAACCGATCATGGTGAGGGCGCTGGATGATTTCAGCGTAGCCTCCCTGAAGTTGGCGATCCACAGCGCCGCAGGCGAACTCCTGGAAAGGGGAGATGCGGTACGCCAGGATAATGAGAATGATTGGTTGTATACAACCACCACAGCAAATGAACCTATTGCGGGCAGCAAAATCGCGGCGACAGCCGCAGACCTGCCCAATAACACGGGTTCACTGGAAATTGTATTATAAACCTTTAAACATCATTCATCATGAAACAAAGCGAAATAGACAAGATGTCGATCATTGACCGCGCAGTAGCGCCGATGCCAAAGTTTTTCCGGATATTAAAATTTATCGGATTAGCGCTGGCGGCGGTAAGCGGGGTGATCCTCACCGCTCCTGTAGCCTTACCTGCCCTTGTTACGACCATTGCCGGATACACGGCGGTAGCGGCAACGGTGGCCACGGCTGTGAGCCAGGTGACTGTTGAAGGCTAACCGCACTAGTCGTCAACTATTACAGCCTGTGACCGAAAGG
>JBDTVL010000104.1:0-7361 GCA_040007215.1 Flavitalea sp. | reverse complement strand
GAACAGTTACCTTTTTGCCATCGAAATTAACACCGGTAACAGTAAGACCGGCAGCTCCACCAGGGTTGTCAATGGCATACACCCCAACACCGGTTTTAGTCCAGGTTGAGGTCTGACCATTGGCAACGCCGTCAACATATCTTGCATACGTTCCTGAAAAATCATTAGCTGCAACGCTGTTTCCATCAATCACCACTACTGTTCTGAAATCGCTGACAGCAAAACCTTCGGCATTAACAGCCGAATAGTCTAGTTGATAAACGCCGGGAGTGGTAACATCAACAGATCCTACTGTGGTGTACTCATAAGGCTTTTCATCCAGTATTGCACTTGCTCCTTCATCGGTATAGGTGTCGCCCACATACAGGATGATCAGGGTTTCGCCATTCACTTTTATGCTTGGAAAAAAAACAATCTTTGATTTTCCAACAGTAGTTGCAGAACTGGAAATAGATTCAGTTTTAACGCAGGAGAAAAATATTGCCAGCATCAAGATTATTCCGCCTATTTGTTTAATTTTTTTTGTCATATAATGCATATTAAATTAATTAACGTCCCACCAAACTTTCGCAGTAAGCGGTTTACTAGCGGGCGCATTTGAATTTTTGCTTGTCTCGGTATCAGGAAGGATTAACCTGGTGGCAAATACCCCGGCAGTAACTCCGTTTTTCGGATATACGAACTGACCAGGAACATAACTCCCATCAGTTGAATATACTGTGCTTGTTCTGGGATAACCCGTCCTGTTCTTTTCGAAGAAGGCTTCAAGCGCATGCGAATTAGGCATGGAAGACCATTTCTGAACTATGATCGCTTCCAGCTTCGATTCAAAATCTCCTGAAGGATATTCATAAATACCTGAAGGGGCTGTGAAATCAGTGGCATCCAATCCATATCTCTCAAATGACGCCATCACCCCTGCATCATATTTTTCTTTAGCTCCAGCTCCACCATAAAATCTTTCCAGGGCTTCAGCCTGTAAAAAATTAGATTCCGCCAGGGAAATGTAGTCAACAGGATCAGTTGGTTTAACAGCAGGTATAGAAGACACTTTGAATTCAGCGGCGTCATTTAAAAAATCACCCTGATTAACTCCCTGATAAATTCCATTTGAATTAAGATCAAAATAAAATTCCACCCTTGGATCTCCATTTTCCTGCAGCCAGGATAAGAAAGTAACACTGGCTTTAAGATTATCGTTCGTATTCAATTTCCGGAAATTAAACTCATACAAAGGGTTGCTCTTATCCGGAGCATCCTGGAATATATTGACGAATGCATCCACATCAAGCAATGGAGCGCCTTCATCAATCAAAGCACGAATACCTGTTTCAGCTTCTGCAGGCTTTGCATATACCATGCGCAGGTACATTTTCAGCTTTAAGGTATTAGCAAACTTTATCCAGTTATCTATGGACCAGTCGGCATCTTCCGCAGGGAATACCAGATCCGCTTTCCCAGCTGGAGAATTGCTGCTGGCTTCGAAATTCTTCGATAAGGCCGTATCCAGTTCGGCCAGTAATCCTTTATAAATAGTATACCCATCATCAAACTTTGGCTGAAGATTCAGATTACCCTGGAAAGCCTCAGTATAAGGCACCTCGTCAAAAATATCCACCAGCACCTGGTAATTGTAGGCCTTAATAACTGTACCCATTAAATAGAAATTCCAGTCTTCAGTTTCTTTCGCCTTATTGATTACATAGTTAGCGTCATTTAGCGACCCTGCATATAATTCATCCCAGGATCCGCCATAATCGCTTTTGGTAAGGTCAAAAGCATCTTCGCTTTTATACTGGTTGGACACGGTATTCTGTGTCCAGAACTGCGACCAGATACCGCCAAGAATTGAAAGCTCACCTCCTATGCGGCCTACCGATGAAGCCACTGCCACTGGGAATACCAGTTTTGGCGAACCCTGATCTAACGCCGGGCTATTGGGATCCGTATTGATATCAAGTTCTTTACTACACGACAACACCATCGCTCCTGCAATAAATATGGTAATAAATTTTAACCTCTTCATAGCTTAAAAAATTAATGTTTTAGAATCCGATCTTTAAAGCAAATCCATACGATTTGGTTGCCGGAGAAGCAGCTAACTCACCAAATTCTCCTAAAAAGTCGTTGCTTATATCGGATACCTCCGGATCAATAAATGAATTCTTTTTCGGGGTCCAGATCAGGAAATTCCTTCCTATCGCAGTTAAGGTAACATACTGCGCTTTTATCTTATCAGATATCATTTTAGGCAAAGAATAGCTTAATGTAATATCCCTGAGTTTGATAAAAGTTTTAGGCAGAATGACATTATTCAGACCAAATCCTTTGTTAGACGTCTGGTACCAGTAGGAATTATAATTGGTAACATCAATAGGAGTTGTGTTTTCTACATACAATGGTTTACCATTGCCATCCACTCCATCCTGAACCACAGAATTAGGAATAATAAAAGGTCTTCTGTCGTTATAAGCGGTCTGGTAAGCATTTCCAGAAAAGTAGGAAAGCTGTGAGGTATTAGAGAACATATAGCCACCTTTACGGTAATCCAAAGTCGCTCCCAACCTCCAGCTTTTATAGGTAATTGCGGTATTCAACCCCATGATGAAATCTTTTTGAACAGTTCCAAACTGAGCATCATTATTTGTAGTAGAGTAAAAACCAGTTTCGGTGGCAATAAATCTTCCATCTTCTGTTTTGGCAACGGTAGGCGATTCAATCACACCCATTGGTTGGCCTGCTCTGGCCACCATTTTAATATCATAAAAGGTGCTAAAATCAATCTTATCAAGGCCCTCAGGCAATTCCAACACTTTGTTTTTGTTTTTGGTATACGTATAATTGATTTCCCAGCTAAAATTTTTGGTTCTTACAGGAACTACATTAGCGGTTATTTCAATACCCTTATTTTCCACGCGTCCGAAGTTTGATACGATAGAACGGTAACCGGTACTTGCAGGAATTGGTATATTGAGTATCTGACCATCGGAAAGTTTCCGGTATAAGGAGAGATCAAAACCGAGTCTTCTGTTAAAGAATTGCGCTTCGGCGCCTACTTCAATTTCAGTGGTTATTTCAGGTTTCAAACTTTTGTTTCCAATAACATTTGAAATTTCAAATGATGGCACTCCGTTGAGCGGGAAAATAATATTGCCAAATCCTAATAGTACATCGCCGCTAGTAAGTACAGATTCAAGCAGATAAGGATCGGCATCATTACCTGTTTTACCGTACGCCGTTCTAAGTTTTAAATAATCCACTTTTGCTCCGCTAAGATCAATCAGTTTTGAAAGAACCAAACTCAGGTTTGCGCCAGGATAGAAAAATGACCTGCTGTCTTTAGGTAATGTTGACGACCAGTCATTCCTTGCATTTAAGGCAAGGTAGAGAAAGTCTTTATATTCAAAGTTAGCCTGTGCGTAAGCTCCAAATAATCTTCTCTTGGATAAAACGCCTTCACTCGCAGCCAGATTGGCAGAATTGGAAAGATTATAAAATCCTGGAATCGTTAATTCTGTGATCCTGGATCTTTGACGCCTGGTTTCTCTCTGATTGAAATTTCCTCCAACAAATCCGGAAACCTTAAGATCGGAAGTAATATCATGATTGATATTCAGAAAAAGATCCGAGTTATATTCGCCCACATAATTGCTTTGTTCCGTTAAGCCTCCAACCTTCGTAGAATAAGAAGCCCCTTCATCATTAGTTGGACTTTCGCCTCTCCAGGAGCCAACCTTCGGCGCTTCTACAGCCTGCCAGTCTTTAAACCTTGAATTGGTAAAATCCACCCCTGTGCGCCATTGTACATTGAATGTTTTATTAAGGAAATAGTTAAGGTCCACATTTCCAAAAAACCTGTCGCTGGCATACCGGTTTCCGTTTTCTGCTATAAGAAAATAAGGATTAGCGGTATAAGGCGAATAAAAATTATCAACATTGAAGAACTTGTTTTTATAATCTTTAAAGTCCGTAATAGGAATATTACGTCCAACCTGTAAGATATCCTCAAAGGTGGAAGCTCCGGCTGCATCCTCATCGGTAGAAACCGTTCTGCTGTTCTTGTTGAGATAATTGAAAGAGGAGTTAATGACAAATTTATCCGAAGCCTTTAACTGACCCCTGAGCGACATTGTATTCCTTTTATAAGAATCATTACTAAAAGGAATGATTCCATCACTGTTTACGTTGCCATAGGAGAATAAAAAATTAGCATTGTCATTACCCCCTTTAAGTGAAATGGAGTTGCTCACTTCCAGACCATTATCATAAAAATCCCTTAGATTATTTTTTTCTGCTGAAAAAGGTTTTATCAGCCTGGAATTATCTACCACGCTTCCCCATAACCTATCCTTTCCATCCAGCTTAGGACCCCAGCTACCATTTTCCTCTTTATAGTTCAGTCCATTCCATCCCTGGCCCCAGGTATTCTGAAACTCAGGTAACCTGCCAACAGAGGAAACCACCACGGAGCTGGTGAAATCCACTTTTAACTTACCGGCCTTACCCTTCTTGGTCGTCACAAGTACCACTCCATTCTGGGCGCGGGAACCATACAGTGAAGTGGCGGCGGCGCCTTTCAGAATAGTGATGCTTTCAATATCATTGGGGTTCAGGTCATTTAATCCGTTTCCGAAATCATTCCCGCCCTGGGCATTCAGAAGATTTGGATCTCCCCTGGTGCCTGAACCCGGACGGCTGTTATTGAACGGTACGCCATCTACCACGATCAGCGCCTGGTTATTACCCTGCAGAGACGAGTATCCCCTTAAAATTATTTTTGATGAAGATCCTGGCTGACCGCCGATAGTGGAGATATCGGCACCCGCCACTTTACCCTGTAATGCATCCAGCGGACTAACCGGCGCTGTTCGGGTGATGTCTTCCGGCCTGAAAGTAGTAGCGGAATACCCTAGTCTTTCTTTTGACCGGCTTACGCCAAGAGCGGTTACAACAACTTCCTGCAATGTTGATTCATTACTCAAAGTGACAGGAATAATGGTGCGGTTTCCCACAGGAATTTCAATAGTCTGAAAACTTGCAGAAGAGATAATTAAAGTGGAGCCCTGGGGGGCCGCAATACTGAAATTCCCGTTCTGGTCGGCAGATACGGCATTCCCGGTGCCTTTCACCGAAATGGTCGCAAAAGGAACTACCTCCCCCTTACTATTTTTAATCTGACCGGTAAGCCTCGGGGTTTGGGCCCGGATAGCCGCTGAAAACAGCAGCATAATCGACATTAACAAATAGATTTTTTTCATACTCACTGTTTGGTTTTAGTTTTAGCGTGACCTAAACGTTAAAAAAATGGCTCTTAATGATCTCTCCTAATCATCTACCGGTAAACTTGAAAATAATGAAGCAACGATTCTCCAATTTCATTGCTTCTGCATCATTGAACCTGCGGTTGCCAGGTTTGAATTATTTAAGATAAATGGCGTTAACAGATTGTATTACAATTACAAGGGCATATTGTAACATCATTGTTAGCAATGGTCAGATTTAGGGTGGCAGGAGAAATGCCTGGTTCCGGGGGGCTGAATAATATATTAATGGTTTTCAAAGCGGATCTAAAATATTGGGGTAATAAAGAACTTAAAGAACCTACTCATGATTGTTTAATGAATCGGAATGACCCATTAACATTTCTCCTGTGCCACTATTAAAAAAAATTACTAATAGACATATAACTCCTGATATGGAGACATCCAGCTTTTATAAAGGCTAACAATACATTAGATAAACTTTTACTCCTTATTTAAATAACAAGGCAAAGCGGTGCAGGGCGAATTATGCTGATGAGAAAGATCCTTGCGGATTGTTCGCTAAAAACACGAACCAATTATAGAATCAATTTTGGGCAATTGAATCTTTCTCATGTAACTGAATATTCAGTTTAGGGATTACAAAGATAGCGACTTTTAGATTTTCACAAAAAAATGTTAAAAAGATTATGCCAAAGTCCTTTTGAATAGACAAAAAGTCTTTACGTAACGCTGCTCAACATAAATCTTTTTTCAAAACAGGGATAGAGGAAATAAAAAGCCCAGTTATGGCCAATTGAGTACCACTTGAGCCCTGATCTCTGATTTTTTATTACCCATTATTTGGTCTTGCCCCGTACCAATCGATAACTTATCCTCGTAAAAGGTTCTCGCCACGCGAATTCCCGCCTGGATCAGCATTTTACCTGGATTTTTCAGCTTAAAACTGATTTTTCCATTAATATAATACCGGAATCCCTTATCAAAATACGCAGGAATACTGCTGCTGTACAGAACATCGTTTTCATAAGCGTATAACCGGGTATCATATCCATCAGTTTCAAAATACTGCAACCGGAAACTGCCCGAAAAAGACATGTTCACCGGCTTCCAGTAAATATCCGTAAACATTAAAAAGCCGTTCTGTGGCGGGTGCAGGTCGGGTTGCAGAATTTGGCAGAACTCCATCCTGTTCTTCAGTTGTACACTGCGGCTCGCCTGGACGCTGATATGTGTTCTCCAGTTATAACCGGGAATAGTTTCAAGGTATACGGTTGCGCCAGCAGGTGCAGGGTTGTTCATTTCTTTTGACTCATACCTTAACCGGCTGTACACTTCAACCTTTTTGCTGGGTTTCCAGGTACACTGAATAAGATACTGGCTGCCCTGCGATGGCGCATCCACCCGGTACCGAAGCCAGGGAAATTCAAAGATATCGGCATAACATCCTATTGTTAAAGAAATTAATGGTTTGAGGCTGATACCGAAATAAAGGCCTTTTTCATTAGCAGGCATTGTGCTTTCCGTGAACGCGTTTCCATAAAAAGATTGATAGCCCCTGCCGATAAAACGATGAATAAAAGCAATATCCACCGAACGGTGGATGCTGGTCAGGAAACCGTTAATGAAAGCTTTATCTAAATTCCTGTCAACCGCCCATTCGCCGAATACATGAACGTTATGAAAGGTATAGCTGTAATCCATGCTCCCATTCATCCATTGTTTTCCTTTAATAGCGTAGAGGTTGTAAGGTTCATCTCTTTTCTGAATAGGAATCGAAAAACTGGAATATACGCCATTGAACGCCAGGCGCCAGCCGGGCTTTTCTATTGTAAACCTTGCTCCCTGCGTAAGAACCTGCAGAGCGGCTTTATCGCTCCTTTCATTTTCCGTTCTATTTAATCCTGATGTCTGGATAGAGGAGGCCACTAAGCCCACGCCTGGGGCTTCTGACAGGTTAGCGCTTAAGTATCTTGAGGAAGTAAAAAGAGTGATGGCCCATTGATCATTACCAAGGGTAGCCGCGATACCCCGGTGAAAATTATATTCTCCCGCCGAGCGGTAAGGCTTCAACACTTCCCCCTGGCGTTTGATATTCAT
>JBDTVL010000103.1:0-7381 GCA_040007215.1 Flavitalea sp. | reverse complement strand
GTTATAATTTTTCATCCTGCTCCGGATCGTTTCGCTGCTAACCCCTTCGATGGGCAATTCCCTGGCCGGGTAAAGCGGCAGCAGTATCACCTCATCCGCCATATCGAGACTATGGGCAAACCCTACGGCCAGGTCCCTGGTTCTCGAATACAGGTGTGGCTGGAAAATAACGGTACAGCTCATGCCGCTGAAAAGGTTCTTAGCGCTGCTGATCAGGGTAGAGAGCTCTTCCGGGTGATGGGCATAATCGTCTATATATACCAGTCTGCCTGTTTTGATCTTGTACTCAAACCTTCTTTTAACGCCTTTAAAATCTTCAACAGCCAGCCTGATCTTTTCATCGCTGATATTCAGGCGCTTCGCTATAGCCATCGCTACGGTAGCATTTTCCACATTATGCGCGCCGCCCATATTCAGGGCCACATCATCGATCAGCTTGCCTTTTACCGACAGATCGAACAGGTAATAACCATTCATCATCTGCACATTCATCGGATATACATCTGCATGATCATCGCCGGCGCTGTAGGTTATTTTTTCAGGCGCTGCCAGTTCTTCATTTCTTGCCAGGCCCTCTTTAACAAACAGGGCTCCTCCGGGTTTTACTTTATGGGTGAAGGCAATAAAGGAATCCTGCATAGCCGTTTCCGTTCCATAGATATCGAGATGATCGGCATCCATAGCGCTGATCACGGCAATATCCGGGCTGAGCTTGAGGAAGCTTCTGTCATACTCATCCGCTTCTATTACGCAGGTATTGCCTTCATGACTCCAGAAATTACTATTATAATTGGTGGCGATACCGCCCAGGAAAGCATTGCAGCCATAACCGCTGTGCCGGAGAATATGCGCCACCATGGTACTGATCGTGGTTTTGCCATGCGTGCCGGCCACGCATATATTAAAAGAATTTTCGGTTATCAGGCCAAGAACATCGCTGCGTTTCAGCAGTGTATAATTATGCTGACGGTAATAGCTGAGTTCCTGGTGGGTTGCGGCTACAGCCGGTGTATACACGATCAGCGCTGCATCTTTAGGCGCCAGGTCAATATCATCTGTATAATGAACAGGTATGCCTTCTTTTTCAAGCTGGGCCGTTAGCGGCGTTTTCGTTCTGTCGTAGCCGCTTACACTTTTGCCATGAAAAGAAAAATACCTGGCCAGGGCGCTCATTCCGATGCCGCCAATGCCTATGAAATAAATTTTTTGTATGGTCTTCAGATCAATCATGTAATGCTTTCAGTATTTCCGAGGCTATGATCTCATCAGCGTTGATCACTGCAAGCCTGCTTATATTTTTTTTCAGCTGCTGCTGCCGTTCTTTATTTTCGGCCATTTCAATAACTGTATTCACTAACTGCTGTGTCACTTCTCCGTCAGCGATCAATATCGCCGCATCTTTTTCAACCAGCCTCCTGGCATTGACCGATTGATGATCTTCAGCGGCAAAAGGGTAAGGCACAAAAATCACGGGCTTTTTTACTACGCACAGTTCCGAAATAGCCATGGCGCCCGAACGGGAAACGACCGTATCGGCGGCGGCAAAAGCATATTCCATCTTCGTAATAAAATCTTTCGTCCATATATTTTTTTTCCCTTCCGCTATTTTCCTGGCAGTGGCGGCAAACGGCTTTCCTGTTTGCCAGATCAGTTGCAGGTCATGTTTTTCAAATTCTTCTATCGATGCCGCTATTGCTTCATTAATGCTTTTTGCGCCCAGGCTACCGCCGGTAACCAGTATGGTGGTCTTCACAGGATCTAATCCGAAAAACTGTATCGCTTCTTCCCTGACGATAACGCTGTTCACAATCGCCGATCTTACCGGGTTACCCGTAACCATGAGCTTATCCGCCGGGAAAAAAGATTCCATTCCATCGCCGGCAGTAAAGATCCTGGTAGCTTTTCTGCCCAGCATAATATTAGAGCGACCCGCAAAGAAATTCGATTCATGAATGAATGTGGGAATTCCTTTCGACTGCACATATCGTAATACCGGGAAGGTAGAATAACCGCCGAACCCCACTGCGGCATCCGGTCGAAACTCTTTCACGATCCCGCTCACCTGTATAAAACTTCTCATCAGCTTATAAGGCAACGCGATATTCCTGACCAAAGAATTCCTGTTGAATCCTGAAATATCAATTCCTTTTATAGGATATCCCGCCTGGGGCACCTTATCCATTTCCATTTTCCCTTTCGCGCCGATAAATAATATTTCTGTTGAAGGCTGCTGCTTCCTTATCGCATTAGCAATAGCAACGGCGGGAAAAATATGTCCCCCGGTTCCTCCTCCTGCGATGATGATCCTTTTCTTCATATTGCTTATCCGCATTTTTACGATACAGAACCTTGTTATTCCTTTCCTTCGAGTTGTTCCACATTCCTGGCTACACTTAATATAATACCAATAGCCAGGCAGGTGAATAAAAATGAACTGCCTCCCATACTTACCAGCGGCAGCGTTACGCCGGTTACCGGGAACAGATTAACATTCACCGCCATGTTCATCAGCGCCTGTATCACCAGGGTAAAACTTAATCCCAATGCCAGGAATGCCCCGAATGCATAAGGACATTTCCTGAATATTCTGATACTGCGATACAGGAACACCAGGTAAATAAAGATGATGAATACGCCTCCTACCAGTCCATACTCTTCAATAATAATGGCATAGATAAAATCGGAATAGGGATGAGGCAGAAAATTCCTTTGCTCGCTGTTACCTGGCCCCAGGCCAATGATGCCTCCCTTGGCAATAGCGATCTTTGCCTGGTTTACCTGGTAATTCTCTTCCTTATCGGTCTGCTTACTATCGTACATGAAATTCTGCACGCGCTTTATCCAGGTAGGAATTCTTCCGGATTCCAGGAATGCGGGCAGCTCTTTCGATTTACCTTCTTCCTTATCATAATATATACTGGCTATCATCGTCAGGATGATCACCGGTATGGCGGCAATGCCAATGGTAAGGCCGATATGTTTCATGCTTACCCTGCCGATAAACATCAGCATCAGGCTGGTGGAACCGATCAGCAGGGCGGTTGATAAGTTTGCCGGCGCCACCAGTATGCTGGTCACTGCTACGGGAATAATAATAGGGAGAAAACCTTTGCGGAAATCTTTGATCACCTCTTGTTTCTTACTCAGCAATCTTCCAAGATACATGAACAGGGCCAGCTTGGCCAGGTCGGAAGTTTGAAAAGTGAGATTGATGATGGGCAGACGTATCCATCTGCTTCCTTCATTTAATCTTACCCCGAAAAACAACGTATAGATCAGCAGCGGAATAGCCAGTAGCAAAAGTATTTTGGACCAGCGTGAATACAGGGTATAATTAACGCGATGGGCAAAATAAATAATAGCTACGCCAATGATAATGAACATGACCTGCTTGAAAAGGTATATTTCTGTATTGCCTTTATTATACCGGTAAGCGAGTAATCCAGTTGAGCTGTATACCACCAGCAGCGATACCAGGGCAAGCAGGGCCACTGTTGCCCATATCACTTTATCGCCCCGCGTTTTCTGACGCAGATCGCGAAAATGGTTTCTTTGTATGTTTACAAAATCATTCATTACAGGTCCCTTACCGCTTTTTTAAATTGTGTTCCGCGATCTTCATAATTAAGAAACAGGTCAAAACTGGCGCATGCAGGACTTAATAATACCACATCGCCCGGATTGGCCAGGTGAAAAGCCGATTTCACCGCTTCGGCGGCACTGGTGGTATTGACCATCAGCGGCACATCCTGCTGAAAAGCTTCATGGATCTTCCGGTTATCTACACCCATGCAAATGATCGCCTTTACTTTTTCCTTCACCAGCTCACGGATAAGTGAATAATCATTTCCTTTATCCACGCCGCCAAGAATAAGTACCGTGGGTTTTTTCATGCTCTCCAGTGCAAACCAGGCGCTGTTCACATTAGTGGCTTTACTGTCGTTAATGAATTCCACTCCCCTGATCGTGATCACATATTCCATCCGGTGTTCCAGCGCTTCGAACGATTGAATCGCATCACGGATCTTTTCTTTCCTGATACCGATAAGGCTTGCCGCTATTCCTGATGCCATGGTGTTATATTGGTTATGCTTTCCCTTCAGTGCAAAATCATAAATACTCATCTGCATTTTCTCGTCTCCTGTTTTAATGGTCATCTGTCCGTTCATAATGTACGCGCCCGGATTAATTTCTTTACTCATGGTAAATGGTAATGGGTTAGAATTGATGGAATAGTCCTTTATATATTGAGCTGTCACCGGGTCATCTTCACAATAAATAAAATAATCTTTACCGGTCTGGTTCATAGCGATACGGAATTTGCTGCCGATATAGTTTTTAAACTGGTAACCATACCTGTCCAGATGATCTTCTGTGATGTTGGTCAGTATGGCAATATCTGGTCTGAACTCCTGTATATCGTCGAGCTGAAAACTGCTGATCTCAGCGATATACCATTGTTTGGGATCTACCGCCACCTGCCTGGCAAATGAATAACCGATATTTCCCACGATAGCGCTGTTCACTTCTCCTTTACTGCACATATGAAAGAGCAGCGAGGTAGTGGTTGTTTTGCCATTGCTACCCGTTATCCCCACGATCTTCGATTCTCCTTTATACCGGTAAGCCAGTTCTATTTCACTGATCACCGGTATACCTTTTTTCCTGATGCTGCCTACGATCGGCGCTTTTTCCGGAATGCCCGGACTTTTCATCACTTCATCCGCTTCCAGTATCCTCCCTTCCGAATGCTGTTTTTCCTCGTAGGCAATGTCATGCTGTTCCAGTTCCTGTTTATATGATGGCTTGATAGCCGATCCGTCTGAAACGAACACTTCATATCCTTTCTGTTTACCGAGAAGCGCAGCGCCTACGCCGCTTTCTCCGGCGCCCAGTATGACAAGACGTTTACTCATTATTTTCCAATAATTAGCGGTAACGGATTAAGGGGGTTTTTCGGTAGTTTGAACTTCATTCTGCTCAGTAATCTCTTACACAGGTTGGTTTTCGGACAATGGATTCTAAATAGATCTGGGTTTTTCAGTAAGGCATATATTGACGTTATCTTATTTTTAGCGTTACGATAGCGAACATTACACAACAAATGGTTACTATCCAGAATCTTGTTACTATTTTGCTTTCATGGTATCCCAGTTTCTGATAATGATGATGCAGCGGGCTCATCAGAAATACTCTTCTGCCCTCTCCATATTTTTTTCTTGAATATTTGAAATAGGCCACCTGTATTATTACGCTCAGGTTTTCCACCAGGAATACGCCGCAGAAAAAAGGGATCAGCAATTCCTTTCTCACAATAATGGCCAGCGCTGCGATAATACCGCCAAGCATCAGGCTTCCGGTGTCGCCCATGAATACCTGTGCCGGATGCGCCTTGTACCACAAAAAACCAACGCAGGCGCCGATCATGGCGCCAATGAATATCGACAGCTCTCCGAGGTTAGGGATATACATGATGTTCAGGTATTCTGCAAATCGCAGATTACCGCTGGCATAAGCGAAAATACCCAGGCAACCCCCAATGATAGCGCTCACGCCTGTGGCCAGACCATCCAGGCCATCCGTTATATTGGCGCCATTCGACACGGCAACGATGATAATGATCACGATCAGCGTATACAATACCCAGGTAAAACCGCGAAGAGGCGTAGGCAATAATTTTGAATAGTTGAACTCATGACCTTTTACAAAGGGAATAGTAGTGATGGGTTCATCGGGAATAACGAACATAGTCTGTTTGCCGTCCAGTTCTCTTTTGATGATATTGGCGCTGTCTTTTACTTCGCCGGTGTATTCCCGCCATACCTGCGTATTGTCGTTAAAGATCAGCGTTGCCGCCACCACCAATCCGAGCACTACCTGGCCCATCACTTTAAACCAGCCTGCCAATCCATCCTTATCGCCTTTTTTATAGGCCGCACCCTTTTGCTGCGCCAGCTTTTTGGCGCGCAGTTTTAAATAATCATCTATGAACCCGATAAAACCCAGCCATATCGTGCTGAAGATCATCAGCCGGATATAAGCTTTACCCAGGTCGGCCAGTAATAAAGTAGGTATCAGTATCGCTGTGATAATAATCAGCCCGCCCATAGTTGGCGTTCCTTTCTTATGTTGTTCACCTGCCAGGCCCAGGTCGCGAACGCTTTCTCCCACCTGCTTGCGCAGCAGGAAGTTGATAAGCTTTTTTCCGAATACCGCAGAAATGATCAGCGATAACAGCACAGCCAGCATTACCCTGGAAGTAATGAACTGGAACAGTCCGCTTCCCGGAAATTTTATATTCGCTTCCTTAAACCATTCAAATAAATGATACAGCATGTAGGCAGTTATCAATTGGCGCCAGCGCCATTGGTTTATTAACTCAGTTTGTTTCTATTTACCCAACGCTTCAAAAATGTCTATCAGCGTTTTTTTATCTTCGAAAGGATATTTAACTCCTTTTATTTCCTGGTACTTTTCATGTCCCTTCCCTGCCACCAGCACAATGTCTTCCGGTTTTGCCAGCGTCACCGCTGTTTTGATCGCTTCTCTTCTATCGGTGATGGATATGTATTTTCTTTTTGCCGCCGTATTCAATCCCCTCTCCATATCTCTCAGTATAGCTTCGGGATCTTCGCTGCGCGGATTATCGGAAGTAAAAATCACTTTGTCGCTGTACTCGCAGGCAACTTCTCCCATTACCGGGCGCTTGCCCGTATCTCTGTCGCCTCCGCAACCTACTACCGTGATCACCTGTTCATATCCTTTTTTTAGTTTCTGAATAGTAGCCAGCACATTCACCAGTGCATCGGGCGTATGGGCATAATCGATGATACCGATCACTTTTTCAATGGGAGAGATGAAGTATTCGAATCTTCCCTCCGCTGCTGTCATAGCGCTCAGGTGAATCAGTATATCGCCTTTTTCTTCTCCCAGGCAGATAGCTGCGCCGTATACCGCCAGCAGGTTATAGGCATTGAATTCCCCTATCAGCCTGAAATGCACCTCCTGTTCATTCACGCTCATGATCAGCCCCGTTAATCCGTTCTCCAGTATCTTCCCTTTGAAATCGGCCAGCGTTTTAAGACTGTAATAATATTTGGCGGCATTGGTATTCTGCAGCATCACCGATCCGCGCTTATCATCGGCATTGGATATAGCAAAAGCCGATGAGGGCAGGGTATCGAAAAAAGATTTTTTTACTCTGATGTATTCATCAAAGGTTTTATGATAATCGAGATGATCGTGCGTTATGTTACTGAATATACCTCCCGCATATTCCAGCCCTGCCACTCTTTTCTGGTGAATGGCATGTGAACTGGTTTCCATAAACACATGCGTACATCCTTCGTCCAACATTTGTCTCAGCAGTGCATTCAGGCTG